>JAAUPE010000056.1 GCA_012034595.1 Calothrix sp. CSU_2_0
TCCAACTCCAACACCGGCTCCAACCCCAACACCGGCTCCAACGCCGACACCAACTCCAGCCCCTGGCGCACCTGTAGTTAGCTTCACAGCAACACCAAGCGTGTTGAACGAAGCACAGGGTACTGTTTTGAAATTGGGCTTCCAAGTTGCCGGAACAATCCCCGCAGCAGGAATTATCGTCACCTTGGGTGGAGAATTTAACGACACCTTTGATGAATTGAGATTCCAGGGTTTAGTTGCATCTCCAGGAGTCACCTTTGTTCGCTTTAACCCAGCCAATAATGGTTTTGAATTCAGACTCACTCAAGCCTCGGCAACCGTAGATATTCCCATCCTTGATGACGTGATCCAAGAAAGCGATCGCACTTTCAAATATGAGATACTTCCCGGTACAGGTTATACCGTCAGCCCTACAGCAAATTCTGCCAATATCACCCTAACCGATGGTGTTCCTGGTGGTGCTGGTCCCACTGTAAGTATGACCGTAGATAAGAGCGATTTGAAAGAAGGCGATCGCTTTACCATTAGCTTCAAAGTGGATGGTGTAATTCCCCCAGAAGGTGTCACCGTCTACGTCGATGGCGATAAGAGCGGCGGTTTAGGCGAATTTGACGTTGCAGCCATCGATTTAACCAAAGACATCACTGGTACCGATGGACGTTTACCTCGTCCTGATGGTAATGCGGGTGGTTTCTTGATTACCCTCACCCAACCCACAGCATCCATCACCTTAAAAACCTTTGATGATGGTGCCAATGAAGGTGCAGAAACCCTCAATTTCCAGCTTCGAGATGGGGAGAAATACAACATTAGCCCCACCAACAACGCAATTACACTCAAAATTAACGATGGAGGAACAGGTATGGGCGATGCTTTACCAACAGTAGGAATTTCGCTGACAGCACTCACCGTCGATCAACAAGATAACTTGCTAGCACCCTATCTTGTTCAGTCAGCCACATACAAAGATGCGACAGGAACTGAGCGCAACGGAGCCAGCTTAGTCAACTTATCACTGAATTTGGATGGAAATCTACCATCAGAAGGTCTAGTTGTCAATGTCACTGCTGACAAAGATTTAGCTCGTATTTTCACTGGCTTGAGCCGTCCCGTATTTAGTCCTGGCGCACAAATCTTAGGACCTCTGTTCAACGCTGCTGGCGAGACAATTGGTTTTCAGGTGAAGTTATTGACACCAAACCCGATCATTACGCTGCGTGTCAACAATAACACCTTATTAACTAACGAGTTAACCCGGCTTAACTTCGCTGTTCAACCGGGTGAAGGTTATGCGGTAAGCACCAAAGCCCCTACAGCCACCACCAGAGTTATCAACGACATCGCTGCAATACCCGTTATTGCTGCTCCTCCCGAAGTTAGCTTCACAGGTGTCAACACAACATTAACCGAATCCCAATCAGGCGATCGCGTAACCCTCAACTTTAAGTTGAGTGCAGCCCCCCCAGCAGACGGGGTGATTGTCAAAGTTACCAGCGATGGTGCGGGTAGTTTGAGTGAGTTTGATGTCTTCCGGATTACATCCACAGGCGGAGCCTATCCCATCGGTGTGGGTAGCAACGGCTTCTTCTTCAAGATGACCTCCCAAGAAGCATCACTGACAATACCTGTATTCTCCGATGATGAAGTGGAAGGAGCAGAATCCTACAAATTTACCGTGCAGTCCGGTTATGGTTACACCATAAATCCCGTGAGCAAATCGGTTGATATCACCATCAAAGATACACCTACCTCCACCCTACCTTTAGTAAGTTTGGTTGGTACACCTGCAAACCTCATCGAAGCAGCAGAAACTGTATCCCGCCACACCTTTACTGTTGGTCAGACCCCCCCTGCTGAAGGTTTCTTTGTATCGGTTGCCGCACCTAATATTAGCGAGTTCGACCTCAGCAAAATCAAAGTTACAGGTGGCAGCATTGCAGTCGTCACAGCCGATGGTTTCACCCTGAAGATGACCGCTCGTAGCACCGTGATTGAGCTACCTGTGAAGAATGACGGTGTAGCAGAAGGTAAAGAAACTGCATTATTTACCCTCAAACCTGCGGCTAATTATACCGTCAGCCCCACCGCCAGTAAAGCTGAGTTTAGTATCTTTGATGTTGCCCCGGCAATTACCGCAGAAACCGAATCCAACGATACTTTGGAAAAAGCCCAAGATTTGGGTTTAAGCACTGCCAACTCTAGCGTTTCCCTCAAAGGTGCGATCGATTACAGCGCAGCAAACCGCTACCTAGCAAACCCTGGTGATGCAGGTCAAACCTTCGTTGACAACACCGAAGATGTTGACATGTATAAGGTGACATTGAAAGCAGGCGATCGCATCACCATCGATACCGATCCCGCTTCCCCCACTCAAACGGTGAACGCCAACACGGTGTTGCGCCTATTCGACAAAGACGGCAAAGAAGTCGCCACCAGCGACAACAACGCCGCCCCTGATGAAACCTACTTCTCCGGCAACTATTCCTACATTAACTTCAAAGCACCAGCCGATGGAGTCTATTACGTTGGTGTGAGCGCTTCGCCCAACTTTGATCGCTCCCTGCTCACCCCCCCTGCTTCACCCAACTACGACCCCTACGACCCTAAACAGCCGGGTAGTGGTACCGGACGCGGCACAGGTGAGTACCTGCTGAATGTGAATCTCAATCCCACCCCTGCGGCTGTAGTAACTCCATCTGCTGGTACCACTGGTCCGAAGATTTCCTTGAACACCATCGCCGCCACCTATGCTTCCGCAGGTAATGGCGAACTGATCACAGCCCAAGGGCTAACGGAATCTACCGCCAACAGTGCTGGGCAGAACAATGGCGCATCGGTGCTGACTGTTGTACTCAAGGCAGACACCATTCCCGCAGAAGGCGTGGATGTGGTGATTAACGCTAGTGGACCATTAAAAGAATATCTGCGTAACCTCACGGGTCGTCCCTTCGGAATCGGTGGTCAAGTTACTGGTGTTGTCTTGGATGATAAAAGCGAAGCATCTGGCATCAAGTTCAAGATGCTAGAGAAAAACGCCGAGTTTAATCTCTTGATATTGAATGATGGCATTGCCAACGGTCCCCGCGACTTTACCCTCTCTTTGGGTAACGGAAACTACGTGGTTGATAATGCTTCCAAATCTTCCACGGTAACAATTTACGACACCCTGGCTCAAGTTCCAGTCGCAACTAACCCTCCCACCATTAGCATCGATGTCACCAATCCCGCATTGGTGGAATCAGCTGGCAACGAAGCCGTACTGACGCTGAAATCGGATGCTCCCATCCCAGCAGGTGGTTTAGTGGTGTACGTGAATACAGGCGTAAATCAATCTCTGGGTCAATTCGACTTATTCAACGCCAAGATTTCCGGAGGAGTATTCCCAGCCGGAAACTTTGTTGCTGGTGGCTTCTACTTCAAGATGACCGAGCCAACCGCTAGCATCAGCCTCAAAGCCTTTGCGGACGCTGAAACTGAAGGGTTTACAGGCTACAATTTCAAGGTAGAGCCTGGTGTCGGCTACAAGGTCAACGCCACCAGCAGCAGCGCCAATTTGACCATTGTGGATACTCCTGAGTCTTCCACCAAGCCTTGGCTGTCTTACACTGCGACCCCCGGCAGCGCTACCGCTCCTGGTACATTGGTGGAAACCGCAGGTACAACTTCGGTACACACCTTCAGATTGAGTGTTGAGCCTCCCACTGGTGGTGTATTAGTCACCGTCAACGCCGACAAGCTGAGTGACTTTGACTTTACCAAAGCTACCCTCACCGGGGCAACCTTAGTGGGCATCTCCTCCACAGGCTTCATCCTCAACCAAACTGCCCGGTCTGCGGTAGTGCGGGTGCCAATCAAGGCGGATGGGATTGTTGAAGCGGCGGAAGTAGCTACTTTCAGCGTGGCTTCTAGCAGCTTCTACGATGTCAACCCGGCAGCTAACAAAGTAACCTACAACCTGGTTGATGCACCAACTGGCTTTCCAACGGAAACAGAAGGGGCAACTCTAGAAACCATCAATGATGTCATTCCCCAAGCCGTTGACACCAAACTTAGCAGCGCCAACAAACAGTTCAACATTAACGGTCAAATTGGGAATGCGGCTCCCAACTTCATTGATGCATCGGAAGATGTAGATTTGTATAAGGTTGAGTTGAAAGCAGGCGATCGCATTAAAATCGATATCGATTCCCTACCATTCACACCCACAGGGCAAACAGTTCAACAGTTCGTCGATACAGAAATCCGCTTGTTTGACTCCACAGGTAAACAAGTCGCTATTTCCACCGACAACGCTGCACCAGAGGAAAGCTTTAGCGTTAGCCGCGACCCTTACCTCTCCTACTTTGCAACCACAGATGGTACATACTACGTCGGTGTAGCTGGTAACAGTAACCGCTACTACGACCCTAACGTCGCAGGTAGTGGTGGTGGACGGGTAATTCCCGCATCCGGTATCAACATTGGTAGATATGACCTAGCGATCGGTTTAGAACCATTCACTAAGCCAGAAGTCAGCTTAACGGCAACACCAGCCGTCATCGATGAGGAAAAAGGTTCCATCTTGACCCTCAACATCGCCACCGCAGGTACAATTCCCCCAGAAGGACTTGTAGTTGAACTCAAGGGTGATGTTGCCGACATCCTCAAACAGTTTACCTCTGGTCAGTTACGCCTTGGCACTGATGGCAAACCCTTCTATCGCTTTGGCAACGTCGCTGTCACTGGTGGTATTCTCGGTACTTTAGACAGTGATGTTAGTAGCTTTAAGTTCACCATCACCAAACCCAACGCGACAATTCAATTCCCTGTTCTCAATGACTTAATTGAGGAAGCTGACAAATCCTACAGCTACACCGTCAAAGCTGGAGATGCTTACACCGTCAGTCCTACCGCTAGCACAGCAACCTTCAAAGTTACAGATGGAGTTCCTGGTGGTGTTGGTCCTGTTGTTGGGTTTACTGCTACCCCTACAGCGTTGTTCGAGTCGGAAGCAACAGCTGTGAAGTTGAGCTTTACCGTTAACGGTACATTACCAGCAGAAGGTGTCGTAATTGCATTAGATAGTGGTGTATTCGGTTCCGTAGCTGAGTTTGATGTTAACGCTAGCAACCCTCGCACCCCAGAAAACAACTTTACCGTTACAGGTCCGGTTGTTACAGGTGGCAGAATTGTTGGCTCAAACGAAAGTGCCAGCGCTGTACTTTTCCGGATTACCGAACCAACAGCAACGATTACAGTACCCGTTTTCCAAGATGGCGAAGTTGAAGGTAAAGAAACCTTTACCTACAAATTGCTTGATGGTGAGAAATACCAAGTCGATCCGAAAGCTAACTCTGCGACACTCACCATCGAAGACATTAAACCTGTTGTCACACCTCCCGTCGATAATAAAGACGATGTGTTGTATGGTGACGGACGTGATGATATCTTCAACGCTGGTGGCGGCAACAATATTGTCTACGCCGGAGAAGGTAACAACACTATTACCACAGGTAATGGTAATGATATCTTGTACGCTGGTGCTGGTAATGACATTATCAACGCTGGTGGCGGCAACAATATTGTCTATGCAGGCGAAGGTAACAACAAAATTACCACTGGTGCAGGCAAGGATTTAATCTTTGCTGGTGCAGGTAATGACATGATTTCCAGTGGTGCTGGTGATGACCTCATCTACGGTGGAGAAGGAAACAACACCATCGATGCTGGTAATGGTAACGACCAAGTTTACACTGGTGCTGGCGCTGATATCTTCAAGTTGAACAAAGGTGATGGCTTTGTCACCATCAATGGTATTCAAGCTGTTGATAAGTTCACCTTGGGTACTGGTTTAGCAGCTACTGATTTGAAATTCACTCAAGTCAACGGTGATACAGTTGTTTCCGCAGGGGAAGACCAACTAGCGCTATTGAAGTGGACTCAAGTAAGTAGCGTTACACTCGCGTAACCTTGTTGACTCTCTATCTGCTGCTGTGGGAAACATCACCCCACAGGGCAGATAGCACTCAAAACCTTAATTATTAGGCTTTAGATTTTGAATTCGAGAAAAAATCTGAAATCTGAAATAGCTTTAAACGTTTGGCATTTGGGGAGTATGGGTTTCTATACTCCCCATTTCTCTTTTATTTCTCTAGGAAAAACTAGAGGCTAGTAGTAGACTGTAAACTTTGTGCCAAAAAGTTGACCACAAATACCTCCCTGAGAGCGATCGCTCTCAGGTTGGAAGCATTACTAAAACGTTTGCTGCTACCACTGTGCTACAGCTTGTAGAGTCTGGGGTACTGAAACTAGATAATACTATCCAGCCTGTTTGTTGTTGCAAATAGGCTGCGGCAAAGTAGGTACTTTAACTTCAATAATAGATTCTGCATTATCCAAACAATGACTTAACTAACAGCGAGTCTATTAATTTGTGGTCGATTAAATGTTTTACTATTGCATGTCCCGATTCGGCATCAGGATATAATGTGCAATTAGGTAATGTTGCTAGTCGTTGAGCATGGATATCATCTAAATTAATATTACCAGGTGTTTCTGGGTCTGGTTTTTGTCCGTAAAAAATATCTATTTTTGTTTTATTTGAGGAATTTAGTTCTAGCAAATCAAAATAGCATTGTGCTGGGGGATTGGCTTCTAGGTTTTCCATGACGCTTAACCAGCGAGTATCAGCGATTTCGATGGCTTTTTGGCTATTTAGGAATGAAAGAGAACCAAATGCTAAAACTTGGTCTACATCTAATAATTTTCCAAATAGAATTGCTGCATAACCACCCATTGATTGTCCGATGGTGACGACTCGACTGGGGGCTATTTTGGTGATTAGTTGCTGGATGCGATCGCGTACTTCATCTATACTATCTCCTAGTCCACGTACTCCCCGATGATACCAAGCATTTTCAAAATCTCGCACTAAAATGCGGTTAATGGGTCGGTTTGCCAGTTGTTCTAACTTTTTGGTTCGACCATAAAAATCAAAGCCAGGAACACCCTCCCAAGCCACAAATCCAAAGGAAATAATCAACAGTTCATTTGGGAATATTTCATCGACTAAATAACCATCTGTTAGGTTATTTTTTACTGTTTCGTATGTAAGTATAGAAGGATTTAATGGGTTTAAATTCTCTGTAATAAAGGTGGATTTAACAGTGAGATTTTGTTGAGGTTGTGAATCTCGAATACTGGGATTTTGATAATTATAACTATTGGGAAAATCAAAGTTAGTGAATGATACCGATAAACTTACATCCAAAGCTTTGACTTGATGCCACCATCCTACGGGAATAAAGATAATTTCTCCCGGTTCTAGGACTGTTTCTATCACTTTAACTTGTTTAAATAGGGGATATTTTTCATAATTAGGTTGTTCTAAATCTATCTTACTAAACACCCCAATGTAGTTATAAAGTAGTGGAGTATAATTAGGAGAAATTAATCGCCAGCGCTTGCGTCCAGTAACATGTGCCATCATTAAGTTTAGAGGATCGTGGTGAAGCGGTGTCACGGTTCCCGCAGGACCAAACCAAAAGAAAATTCGCTGTTTGAGGTCGTTGGGATTGAGGAAATCGGGAAAAACTATGTCGTTAAGTAAAGTTTTTAGTTCTTCACGTTCCAAATTACCATTATTTGCTACCAAGTAATAATCGTTGGTTTCTCCACCATTAACCACCATATCAACATATTCACTAAGATTGACGGTTTTTTTGTGATGGTAGGAGTTAATTTCATACTCTGGATCGTTATTTCGTCCAGTTTGAATTTCAACTTCAACGTTGCCATAATTGGTTTTTAAATATTCGGGACACCAAGATGACATTGCTGTCCAATTTTCCATCATTTCAGTCAGAATAATTGGGGTATTAGTTGCATAATATTTTTCTAAAAATTCTTGTTTAGATATATGGCTTCGTCGCTCAATTTTGTTTTGGTAAGGCAATAATTCTCTTAATTGCTGTTGGATTGCTAAAATTGATTCAAGTTTGGCAAGTAATTGTGATTCT
This sequence comes from Calothrix sp. CSU_2_0, assembly GCA_012034595.1. Taxonomy (GTDB): domain Bacteria; phylum Cyanobacteriota; class Cyanobacteriia; order Cyanobacteriales; family Nostocaceae; genus Brunnivagina. The sequence continues at coordinate 7,998 of JAAUPE010000056.1, forward strand.
ACACTTTTGTTTTCTGGAGATTTATTTGCTTGGGGTTGAATTTTTTGAACCAAATCAGATTTCTTTTTAGTTCCTATCACTTTGACAGCATAATTTGCCATTTGCAAAGCAATACCTTTTTGTACCATCGTCTCAACTAATATTTTGTCAGGTACATTGAGCAATTGATTTTCTTGAATCCATTGCTGCCATTCTGGTGATAATTGTAAGGTGGTGGGTTGTTGCAATAAAAAATTGACTGCATCTGTTGCTATTTGCCGATTGACTCCTTCTTTCACCATTATTTCTATTAATTGTTTATGGGGAATTTGAAGTTGATGATTTTCGATTAACCAATTTTGCCATTCTGAAGAAAGGCTTAATTTTTCTGAGGAATTTAATAGTTTCTGATTGAGCATTTCTTGCTCTGCGGTTAATCCAGAAATGATAATTCGGCGATTTTGTGAAGTCATAATTAATCAAGTTTCAATCATTTAAAATATTTACTGGAATATAAAATCTAAATATAGTTTTGTAGTGCTGATATTTTGCCTTCTGTGAATATGCAAGTAAAAAACACAACAGTCGATGAAGGCAATATCACACAGTGAAAAAATTTTCATAGGACTTACGCAATCTGTCGGTAAAATCAAGACTTTGAGATTGCTACTCTCCGAGAAGTCTCGCTTCGCTCGTCTACCTTACGCGGCAATGACGTGACTACGTAGTCCTTGTATAAGTCCTATTTTATTGAGAAGTATATTCAATAATATAATTTATACCTTACATTTTCAAGTAATACTTTAACAAATTTAAAAAATTGCTTGAAAGCATTTTGGTTTCCAATTCAAACCCTGTTGCTACAATCAAAACAAGTTTCAGAAATCTTGGTTATGATAGCTATCGAGCAACAACCGCAAAAAATGACTATCGAGGAATATCTCGAATGGGAACCGGAACAAGATGTTCGCTACGAATATGTCAACGGCGAAGTCTTTGCTATGACTGGTGGTACAATTCCCCATAATGATGTGGCTCTAAATCTTTATACTGCCTTACGTCCTCATCTACGTTCTAGGGGTTGTCGGGTGAATGTGTCCGATGTGAAAGTGCAAGTGAGTCAGCAAAGTCCTTATTACTATCCTGATGTTATCGTCAGTTGTGACCCTCAAGACCTTAACGCTCGTAAATTTATTCAAAAACCCAAAATAATTGTGGAGATTCTTTCTCCCAGTACAAGTGGAAAAGATCGGGGTGAAAAATTCACTTCTTACCTCAAAATGCCCACTTTACAAGAGTATATCTTGATTGAATCTGAAGAAATCTCTGTTGAGCGTTACTGTCGGGGAGAGGGGATAATGTGGCTTTATTATCCCTATACTGCTGGAGATATCATTAGTTTATCAAGTATTGATTTTGAGTTTCCGATTGAATTGCTGTATGAAGGTATTGTCTTTGAAACAGAAGTTCAATAAAGAAGTTAAATTAAATGCATTTTGAATCTCATTCTGATTCCTCATCTACTAACATTTCATTGAGTAATTTATCAACTTCTTCTTCTGAAAGTTGGTCGAGGTTTTCGAGAATTTGTTGAGGATTTTCTCGGTCTATTTTGATAATTGTTTCAGTTTCGATAATTTCGGGTTTTTCTTGCCATTGGTTTTGAAGTAAATTCACTTGTGCTGTGAGAGTAGGATTAATGAAAAATTCTCGAATTGATAAATCGAGTTGCAGGGAGGAACGCATTTGTGTAATTACTTGGGTTGCTGATAGGGAATTTCCACCTAATTCAAAGAAGTTATCATGGATGTTTTGAATTTCAATTTGCAGTATTGATTCCCAAAGTTGTGCTAAAGTTTTTTCTAATTCGGTTGTTGGTGGTATTTTTGGTAATTCGGTGTTTTGACTTTGGGGTATAAGTTCAGGTAATGCACGACGGTCGATTTTTCCGTTGGGTGTTAGTGGTAATGTTTCTAAGGGGATATAAAGTTGAGGAATCATGTATTTTGGCAATTTTTGCTGGAGAAATTGCCGAATTTTTTGTGTCATTAGTTCAGTTTTTGTCACCTGATTTTGGGATTTTTCTGGTGATTGCCATTGAGTTTTCCAGTCTGGGTGAATGCTACCTCCGACAAAACTATGTAATAGTAAATGTTGGTTGTGTAGGTTGAAGTATGGATGAATACTATCAAATTCTAAAGTACCTATGGGACACAATCCTAAGTTATGATTTGGTGCTGTTTCCATCAGAAGTTGACCGATATAACCTGCTTCTAATAAGCAAAAGTCTCTAGAATTTTCTCCATATACTGGTTCTATTGCTTGTAAATCAGCAATTAAAAATAAAGCAAATGCAGCTTGTTCAAAAACTGATTTATTTATTCCGTAAATTTCACTATCAATTATTGATATAGAGCTTAACTGGATAAGTTGATGTTGTTGGGAATTGTAGTAATAAATTCCACCTGCTAAACTTTCAACTAGGTTGGGTTTAATATAAATGTAGCTTTGAACTGGGTATAAACTACCAGCAGATGCATAGCGGTATTTCGGTAATGGTGAATTTTCTAATTGATGCGATCGCAGACAATCTAAGAATTCACTAAAAGCTTTTAATGAGATAGTTTGCTCTAAAAATTGGCGATAACTTTGTCGTTGTAAATTTTCAAAATGGGGTTCTATTGTTGGTAAATTGATATGATGAGTGGAAGATTCAAATTTACGTATCCCCAGTTGTTGGAGTTTAAAATCTAGTTGGGAAGTGGTATCAAGGATATCTGTTGATAGCACCAAATAAGCAACTAATTGTTGTTGAGATGGAGAATTTCCAACGGTGGTGACGACTGCTTGGTTTATTGCTGGATGCTGTTGTAATGCTGTTTCAATTTCTCCTAATTCAATCCGATAACCGTTGACTTTAACTTGAAAATCTTCTCTTCCTAAAAAATCAATTGTTCCATCGGGTAAATAGCGTCCTAAATCCCCTGTTTTGTAGATAGTTGGAAATGAAAAATGGGAAAGAGGGGAAATAACTTCTTCTGTTTCTTTTGACTTTTGACTTTTGACTTTTGATTTGATAAATGGGTTGGGTAAAAATTTTTCTGCTGTTAATCCTGGCTTTTGCCAATAACCTTTAGCAACTCCGATACCAGTAATATAAATCTCACCAACCACCCAAGTTGGACATGGTTCAAGTTCATGATTTAATACATAAACTTGTTGATTTGTCAATGAATAACCGTAAGGAATGCTTTTCCAAGTTGGATTGATTTCGTCGATGGGATAAAAAATCGACCAAATCGAAGCTTCTGTAGCACCACCTAAACTGATAATTTGAGCATGGTGGCAATGAGTACGAATGCTTTCCGGGAGGGTTAAGGGAATCCAATCACCACTGAGGAGAACTAACCGCAGGGTTTGACAGGAAGGGTTGGGGGAAGATTCGACTAAAAGTTGCATCAGTGCGGGAACGGAATTCCAAATTGTGATTTGATGCTGTTGGATGAGTTGATTCCAATGGTTGGGGTTGTTGCGTTGACTGGATTCTGGAATCACGATCGCACCTCCCGCAGCAAAGATACCAAAAATATCGTATACCGATAAATCGAAACTCAGGGAAGATAGTGCCAAAATGCGATCGCATTCTCTAATTTTGAAGCGTTGATTAATATCTAATATCGTGTTTACCGCTCCCTGATGGTCAATCATGACACCTTTGGGTGTGCCTGTGGAACCAGATGTGTAGATGATATATGCCAAATCTGTTGGCTGTTGTATTGGTGTGGGGATAGCTATTTGGTGATGATATTCCAAGCTATCAACGCAAATGCGGTTATGGGTATCTTCCCATTCTAAAGTCTCATCTAACCAAGATTGGGTGAGTATAATTTGTGTTTGAGTTTCTTGAAATAAATGCAGACGACGTTGGGTAGGTAACTGAGGATCGATTGGTATATATGCACTGCCAGCAGTTAAAATTGCTAGGGTTGCAACAACTTGCTCCCAACCTTTATCCATGACAACGGCAATCAATTGATTTGGTTTTGCTCCCAATTCCCGCAAATATTGTGCCAGATGACAAACGCGATCGCATACTTGTTGATAATTAAAAGTTTGCTCTGGGGTAATAATTGCGGTTGCTTGGGGTTGCTTTGTTACCTGGTCAAAAAAGAGAGTGTGGAGTAGGGAGAGGGGGGGAGGGGAGGAGGGAAGGAGGGGGAGAGTGGGGGGATGGGGGATGTTTGGTAGTTGTTCCAGAAGGTTGCAGTAGGTTTGGAACATTTCGTCTAACATTCCTGGTGGGAATAAGTCATCGATGGTATCCCAGTTAAATATTAAAGCTCCAGCGACTTCTCCTACTTGATGGTCAAAATAAACTTGGGAAGTTTGGCTGAGGCTGTATACTAAATCACCACTCCAACTGCGGTTATTTGTGCTTTCTTGATTATCTTGGGTTAGGGTACTAGTGAAAACTACTGGCATTATTGCCCCTGTTACCCGTTGTTGATTGCGAGCTAGTTTCCGTAATACTTCAACTCCAGTCATGTAGCGGTGGTCTAAATCATCCCACAGTTGAATCTGGATGCGACGGGCAAATTCGAGAAAGTTGTTTTGTCCGGTTCTGTTGATTTCTAATAGTAATGATGCGGTGAAGTCTCCAATAATCTGATTAACGTCAGGATGTAGTGGTAGACGATTAAACAGGGTTAAGTTGAGTGTAAAGTCGGGATTTTTGCTGCATTTTGCTAAAATTTCGGCGAATGCGGCTAATAATAAAGCAGATGGTGTAATTCCTGCTTGAGTTGATTGTTGTTTTAGGTAAAGCCATTTTTCTTTTTCTAAAGTATGGCTACGTCTGACAAAATGGGGTTCTGTAATTTTACTGAGGGCTTGAGTTAAAGGTAATTCAGGTGCAGGGGGTAAAGTTGTCAGTCGGGATTCCCAGTATGTTTGAGATTGGGTGTAAATTGTAGATTCCCGTAGTTTTTTTTCTGCTAATACATAATCCCGGAAAGATAGATTAATTGGTGGTAATTCTACATCAGGATTTTCTAATAATTGGACTAATTCTGTTGCTAATAAACGGAAACTTGAAGCATCTCCAATTAAGACATCAAAGCTAATACAAAAGCGAATTTTTCCGGCATTGAGTAAAACTGCATGGATTTCAAATAACGGATAGCTGTCAGTAGAAATTATTTGATGAGATAAGCGATCGCGTAGTGACTCCATCAATTCTTCCCTTTCCTGGGTTAATTCCCGTAAGTCAGTGATGCTAATTCTATAGGGTGAAACTTCTGCTAAAATCCGTTGTTGTCCATCGGATTGTATAATTAAACGCAGCATATCGTGACGTTGAATTAAAAGTTGTAATGCTCGTTCCATTTGCTCTACAGATAATCCCACAGTTTCTATTTCCTGATAACCATGAGTCGCAACATTGCCCAATTCAAAAACAGCATCCCGTCCAATTAAATATGCTTGTTGAATATCGGTAAGGGGAAAAGGTTGATAGCGTTCTTCTAAACATGGTTGAATTTGTGGTAAGTTAAATTGCTTTTTGTGGTGTTGTGATTGTTCTATTTGTATTCCTAAACCCGCAATAGTAGGATATAAAAATATATTTTTTAAAGGTATATTGACTTCTAAAGATTCATTTATTTTGGCAATTATCTCAATCCCTAATAGCGAATGACCACCCAATCCAAAAAATTATCTTCAATTCCTACCTGTTCTAATTGAAGTGTTTCTTGCCAAATTTTTGCTAAGGTTTTTTCTATATCTGTACGTGGTTCAAGATAGGTATTGAGTAATTTTGGACGGATTTTTTCTAATTTAGGTAATGCTTTGCGGTCAATTTTACCATTGGGATTAAGCGGTAATACTTCCAAAAAAACAAAATGAGTGGGAATCATATATCCCGGTAAATGTTCTGCAAGAAACTGTCGCAAGTGAGATAAATCTAAGTTTTTTGGAGTCACATAAGCAATTAAAGTTTTATCACCTGTAATAGATTCATCGACAATTACAACTGATTCTTGTACATTTACACATTTACTCAGAATTGCTTCAATTTCCCCCAATTCAATCCTATATCCGCGAATTTTTACCTGATTATCAAGTCGTCCCAAATATTCTAAATTTCCGTCAGGAAGATAACGAACTCTATCACCTGTTTTATAAATAATTGGAGAAAATTTATTAACGGAAGAGTTTTGAAGTGGGTTTGCTACAAATTTTTCTGCGGTTAAATCTGGACGCAACCAATAACCCCGTGATAACCCAGCACCACCAATATATAACTCTCCCGAAACACCTACAGGGACAGGTTGTAAATTTTCATCTAAAACATAAACTTGAGTATTAGTAATAGCACGACCAATCGGGGGAGATTGCGTATTTTGAGTGACTCCCTTTAGTTGAATATAGGTTGAATATGTAGTATCTTCTGATGGTCCATAAAGATTATATATATGTTGAATATCGGGTAATTGTTCGAGTTGTTGTACTAACTTCCAAGTTAGAGGTTCCCCTGCTAAATTTACAGTTTTCACAGAATTAGGAATTCCCTGATTTTTTAAAAGTTGATTAATTGCACTTGGTACAGTATTAATTAACGTCACCTGATTTTTTGCAGGTAAACTTGGTAAATCCAAAGCATTTTCAGCTAAAATAATTTTACCACCCCAACTCAAAGGTACAAAAATTTCAAATACTGATAAATCAAAACAAATTGAAGTTGAAGCTAATACACCAGAAATATCTTCATCACTAAAAATATCCCTTGCCCAATATAATAAACAAATAGGATTACGATGCTCAATCATCACACCCTTTGGTTTACCAGTCGAACCAGAAGTATAGATTAAATATGCTAAATTCTCCGGATTAATATTAACGATAGGATTACTTCCAGAATTCTCCTCAATAACCCCCCAATCACTATCCAAATAAACAATATTCTTTCTACATCTCTGCGTCTCTGCGTGAAATATATCTATATTATCATCAGTCAAAATAATCGAAACTTTAGCATCTTCCAAAATCCATTTCAACCGAGTTTCAGGATAATTAATATCTAAAGGAACATAAAAACCACCAGCTTTGAGAATAGCCAAAATAGCAATTAGCATCTCTGGAGAACGTTCCAAACAAATTCCCACAGGTATTTCTGCTTTTACTCCCAATTTTTGCAAGTGATGAGCAAGTTGATTAGCTTTAAAATTAACTTCTTGATAAGTAAAAGACTCATGACCAAAAATCAAAGCTATATTATCAGGTGTTTTTTCAACTTGAGCTTCAAATAGTTGATGCAAACATTCATGCTGCGGATATTCTTTAGTTGTTTGATTCCAATCAATCAATAATTTCTGCTCTGCTGTTGTTAATATCGATAATTGGGATATATTTTGCTCCGCATTACTAACTATACTTTCTAATAAATTTACCCAATGTTCACCCATCCGAGTAATAGTATAAGTATCAAATAAATCTTGACTATATTCAAACTGCCCAGCAATTCCTAATTCTGTATCTTGTAAATTTAAACGCAATTCATACTTAGCGGTATCATTATCAAAAGGTAATCTTTCTAAGCTTAAACCAGGTAATTGGGGAGGTTCTACAGCAGCCAATTGTAAATCAAACTTGACTTGAAATAACGGCATCATTTGACTAATATTTCTATCAGGATTAAGCACTTCTACCAACTTTTCAAAAGGTAAATATTGATGAGCAAATCCCCCTAATGTCACTTCCCTAACTCTTCCAAGTAATTCCTTGAATGTGGGATTTCCAGCCAAACTGGTACGTAAAACCAAAGTATTTACCAACAAACCAATTAACGACTCAGTTTCTTGGCGATCGCGGTTGACAATATCTGTACCAATTAGTAAATCATCTTCATTTGTGTAGCGATATAATAGTATTTGAAAGCTGGCTAAGAGTAACATAAATAATGTGACTCCTTGCTTTGCTGCTAATGCTTTTAATGCTTGGGATAAGGATGGAGATAGGGAAATTGCATAGTTAGAACCGCGATAAGTTGGAGTTGCTGGTTGGGTGCTTGATAACTGTAATACGGGTAATTCACCACCCAATTCTTTTTTCCAGTAATTAATTTGTTGAGTTAGAAAACTACCCTGTAATTGTTGTTTTTGCCAGATTGCCCAATCAGAATATTGAATTGGCAATTCTGCTAAAGGTGATTTTTTTTCTTGAATAAAAGCAGAATATAAAATCGAAAGTTCCCGTAAGAATATTCCAACTGACCAACGGTCAGAAATAATATGATGGGTTGTCAGTATTAAAACATGCTGTTGTCCTTCTAATTTTAGAAGACGATAACGCAGCAAAGGTTGACTTAGATCAAAGGAATTATTTACTTCTTGTAATGCTAATTTTTCGACTTCAGCTTCTGGGTTTTCTGTGCTAGTTAAATCGGTAATTTGTAAAGGAAGATTTTCCCAAGATGTAACAACTTGAATCGGTTGTTTTTTTGTATTAGTAGTAAAATAAGTTCGTAAAGTTGCGTGTCGTCGTCGTAATTCATTTAAAGACTTTTCTAAAGCTGGTATTTGTAGTTTTCCAGATAAACGTAAAACACATGGAACATTATACACACAGCTATTTGGTTCGAGTTGCTGAATAAACCAAAGACGCTGTTGAGCAAAAGATAGGGGAAGATTTTCTGTATCTGAATGTTTGGGAATTGTTGAAGTTTGAGGTAGGGAAATTCCCTTTTCTTGAAGACGACGTTCAAATAGTAATCTTTGTTCGGGGGACAAAGTAGAGAGGGTTTTGAGGATATCTGACATGAGTTATAAAGATATTTTTTACGCAGAGGTTCACAGAATTTTAGTTGTTATTACATTGCAAGTTGTTGAGCGATTTCTTCTGGTGATAAATTTTGAATTTCTGTTAATAAAGCGTTCATTTCATCTAAGTTTTCTGGTGCTGGTTGTTGTGCTGTGATGAAAGTTGCTATTCCTGCGATGGTTGGTGCTTCGTAAAGTAAATTCCGCATTGATAATTCAACACCAAAGCGATCGCGGATTCTGGAAATAGCTTGAATTGCCATGAGTGAATGTCCTCCTAAGTCGAAGAAGCTGTCGTGGATACCGATGGGGGCAATTCCTAATAAGTTTTGCCAAATTTGGGCGATCGCGCTTTCAATTTCGTTACTTGGTGCTACATAATCGTTGGTAAGTTGCGGTCGAGTATGGGTGATTTCTGTGGATGTTTCTGTTATGCTTGGTTTTTGTGTCACCCATTGTTTGAGTCGTTGTTGTAAGTTTGCTTTGGATACTATTACTGATTCTGCTAAACCCCAATCAAGGATTTTACGGGTAGTATTCCATACTTCTTGGGGGGTAAGTGCCAATGCTGCTAAGTTTGCTGCGAATCCTTGATTGATTACTGTTTCTTCGTCACTTCTACAAGCGTCCCAATTGATACTAATCCAGGGAAAGGTAGTATTTTGATTTTGCTGTACTGTGAAAGCGTCAATTACTGCATTTGCTGCTGCATATGCTGCTAAACCTAAACCTCCTAAGATGGAGGAAAGGGAGGATTGTAATAGGCAAAAATCTAGGGGTTTGTTGTGGAAGGTTTCTGCGAGAACAAATAGTCCTTGGATTTTGGTACGGTAGTTGTATTCCCAATTTTCTGTTGTTAATTGAGATAATAAAGCCATTGAGTTTTCGTTGCTCATTGGTGTGGAGTAAAATACACCATTTATCTGTCCGAGTTTATTTTCTATTGAAGATATTGCTTGTTGGAATTGTTGTTGATTAGTTATATCTACATTGATGTAAATATTTTCAATCGGCAATTTATCTAAGATAATTTTTAGAGTTTCGGGAATCTCATTACTAATAATACCTAATTTTAATTTAGTTTGAGTGACATCATTTTCATGATTAGGATCAGAGGAGGATACTGTTGGTAATAATTCTGCAAATACTGTTCCTAAACCTGTTGTCATATCCCCAACTATTAGATATACTCCTTCACTTTGTAAAGATGATTTTCTTGGAGAAGAATTGATTTGTGCTGGTTTGAATATTTGTTGCCAGCGATGATTTCCTCGATAAGCTATAACAGTCTCGGTTGTGAAGGTAAGGGATTCTATAATTAATTGTTGAGCTAGTTGTTTGTAGTTGCTTGTTTCAGATGATGAAATATCAACACAACGGCAATTTATAGAAGGGATTTCCTGGGAAATTACTTTGCTCATACCCAATGCGATCGCATTCATGGGATTTATTTTTTCATTACCAATTACCAATTGTCCATCGTTAGTAACTATGGTCATTTGTACGGTATTTATTTTGTTGGAGAAGGTTTCTATTACCTGTGCTAAACCTTGTAGATATGGAAAGTTTTGTGTATCCTCATGATGCTCACTATCAAATCCCCATAGGTACAAAATTTGCTGGGGTAGCAGTTCCCGTAATTCTAAATCTTCAAATAATTCTCCAAAGTCATTTGAACTCAGGGGATTAACTGTAAAGGTTCGGTATGTGGGTTGGTGGTATTTTTCACCCCGATTGACAATAATTACATCATGTCCAGCAGCTTGTAAGATTTGAATTATTTCTGTTCCTAATTCGTGAAAATCTGCTAATACTAACCAACAGTGCTTTTGTTGACTTAAATCGATTTTCGGATGAGGTAAGCTTCGTTCCCAAGATGGGATATAAAACCAGTCGCTAGGATTTTGAATTTCGGATTTGGAATCAGTTTGATAACTGATATTTTCACCATCAACCCAATAACGTTGACGTTGGAAAGGATAAGTAGGTAATGGTACTCGATGACGCTGTTCTTGACTGTAAAAAGCTGACCAATTGATAGATATACCTGTTAACCATAATTGACCTAATATTTCTAGTAAAAATGCAACATCTGATTGATTTTCTTGGAAATTACGAATTGATGATAATACCGTGTGAGTTTGTGTTTGTTGCTTAACTAGTTTACTCAGAGTATTTCCTACTCCAACTTCTAAAAAGATATGGTTAGGTGCAGCAACAAGTTTAGCAATTCCTGGAGCAAATTGTACTGATTCTCGCAAGTGGTTTCCCCAGTAATTAGGGTTTATCGCTTGTTCAGTTGTAATCCAATCTCCAGTCACATTGGAAATGAAAGGTATTTGGGGAGGATTTAATTTAATACCTGAAAATTCAGCCACAAAAGGTGCGATCGCTCTATCCATTAAAGGTGAATGGAAAGCATGGGATGTGTGTAAACGACGACAAAAAATGTTATCTTTACTTAGCTTTTTCTCTAATTGCTCAATTGCGCGATCGCTTCCGGAAACGACGCATAGTTCAGGTGCATTATTTACTGAAATAACTAAATCATCTAATAACAGAGGTTGTAAAGTTTCTGCGGACATCCCCACAGCTAACATCGCACCTATTGGACATTGCTGCATCAATTTACCACGGATAGCAACCAATTTTAGGGCATCTGCTAAGGAAAATACACCCGCTAATGTGGCAGCTACATATTCACCTATACTGTGACCAATCATACCTTGGGGCTGGATTCCCCACGACATCCATAGTTGCGCTAGAGCATATTCAATGATGAATAATGCTGGTTGAGTGTAAGCAGTTTGGAATAGGGAGGGGGAGAGAGGGAGAGGGGGGGAAGGGGGTAAATAATATTTTGTAAATCTAAATCTAAATGGGGTTTGAGTAGTTCGCAGCAGTGGTCAAAATGTTGTTTAAATACTAATTCTGAATCGTATAAATCCTTTCCCATATTGACATATTGGCTACCTTGTCCGGGGAATAAAAAGGTGACAGTTGGGGAGATTTCTGGGACAGAACTTAACTTCGTAAAAGATAGGTTTTCTCCAACTTCTTGTGTTGTTTGACATAATATCATCCGTCGATGTTCAAAATTCTGTCGTCCGACTTTCAGGGTATAAGCTACATCTGCCAAATTCAAATCGGAATATTGTTGTAAATAATACGTTAAATTTTCCGTAGCTGCTGTTAAAGCTGCGGGAGTTTTAGCGCTAAGTAAGAGTAATTGCCAAGGACGAGAAACACTTGATGGGGTGGGTATGGGTGCTTCTTCCAGGATGACATGAGCATTAGTTCCACCGATACCGAAAGAACTGACACCAGCACGACGTGGTGTATTATTAGTTTCCCAATTAGTTAATTTGGTATTGACGTAAAAGGGTGTTTGTTCAAAATTAATTTGTGGGTTAGGACGTTGGAAATGCAGACTTGGGGGAATCTGTTTGTGTTGTAATGCGATCGCTGTTTTAATTAAACTGGCAATACCTGCGGCTGTATCCAGGTGTCCTATGTTAGTTTTTACTGAGGCAATTCCACAAAATCCTGTTTTATTTGTCACAGCAGAAAAGGCTTGAGTTAATGCTGCAATTTCGATGGGGTCACCTAATGCTGTGCCTGTACCGTGGGTTTCAATGTAGGTAATGGTTTCGGGGTTTACTTCGGCGACAGCTTGGGCAGTACGAATTACTGCTGCTTGCGTATCAATACGGGGTGCTGTGTAGCTAACTTTTAAACCGCCATCATTGTTAATCGCTGAACCTTTGATGACTGCATGGATGTAATCATTATCGTCGAGAGCATCTTGGAGACGTTTGAGAACAACGATACCTAAACCATTACCAGAAATCGTACCTTGAGCTTCAGCGTCAAATGCTCTACAATGTCCATCGGGTGAGTAAATTCCCCCTTCTTGGTATAAATAACCTGTTGGTTTTGATAATGATACACCCCCAGTTAATGCCATGTCGCATTCTCCACTCAAAAGACTTTGACAAGCGATATGGACTGCAACTAGGGATGTGGAACAAGCTGTTTGAATGTCTATACTTGGTCCACGTAAATTAAGTTTATAGGAAATTCTGGTGGTAAGAAAATCTTTATCGTTTGCTAAGAATAATTGATAGCGACTAACGTTGTTTTGAATTGTGGGATTTGATATGAGGTTGAATAGGTAACTATTAATTGCTGAACCTGCATATACACCAATTGCACCAGAATAATTATTGGGGTTATATCCGGCATTTTCTAATGCTGTCCAAGCTGCTTCTAGAAATAGTCTTTGTTGAGGATCGAGAATTTCTGCTTCTCTAGGACTAATATCAAAAAAGTCAGCATCAAATAGTTCGATATCTTCGATAGTTGCAGCAATTTTTTTGTAGTCTGGATGTTGAATTAGGTCAGGTTCTACACCATTTTTTTGTAACTCTTCATCATTAATAGTAGATATAGATTCTACACCATCCCGGAGATTTTGCCAGAATTGTTCTAAATTATCTGCTCCGGGAAATCTTCCCGTCATCCCGATAATTGCTACCTCTAATCCGTTGTATTTGTTAGTGTTTTTCATATTGAAATTTATTTTGTAATCAGATGTTTAATTGATTTGTTGTCTTCGTTGTCGGAGTCTTTGTTTACCTGTTTCTAGTTGGTTGATTCTCGATTCTATTTCTTGATTAATTGAGTTGGAATCATCGACTTTGCTTAAATATGCAGCTAATGAATTAATGGTTGGGTAGCGGAATAATTCAATTAGAGGAATTTCTTGATTTAATAGATGTCGTAATTTTCCTTGCATCCGTACAACTAAGAGTGAATGTCCTCCTAAATCGAAGAAGTTATCATAAATACTTACTTGTTCAAGGTGGAGTAATTCTTGCCAAATTTTGGCGATTTCGTGTTCTATTTCTGTTTGGGGTAATGTCGCAGTATTTCTAGAATATGTACTAAATTCATTGGGGACAAGTAATACTTTACGGTTGATTTTTCCATTGGGTGTAAGTGGCAATTTATCTAAAACAATAAATGCACAAGGAATCATATATACAGGTAATTTGATTTCTAAGCTTTTTCGTAGCTCTTTAATCAATATTTCTTCATCGATTATTGGCTGTTTTTTAGCTACTAAATAAGCAATTAAACGCTTATTATCTCGCTCATTTTCGCAAATATTAACAACAGCTTGGGAAATTTCTGAATGTGCTTGCAATACAGCTTCAATCTCACCCAACTCAATCCTAAAGCCGCGAATTTTAACTTGATTATCAAATCTACCTAAATATTCTAAATCACCATTAGTTAAATATCGAACGCGATCGCCTGTTTTGTAAAGAGGATTTGGTAGAACTGGTGAGGAGGATTTTTTGTCTTCTTTACTAAGCGTAAAATTAGATGCTTCCTCCGTCAGCATGACATTATTGGGTAAAAATCTTTCTGCTGTCAAATCAGGTTTTCCCCAATAACCCCGTGCTACCCCAGTACCACCAATATATAATTCCCCGGAAACGCCAATCGCAACGGGTTGTAAATACTGATTTAAAACATAAAATTGGGTATTAGCAATAGGATGACCAATTGTAACTGATTCGTTAATTTCTAATTTTTTTATTGCCGACCAAATTGTTGTTTCTGTTGGTCCATATAGATTCCAAACTTCTTGATTAGTCGTTAATAATTGTTGCGCTAAGGTATTATCTAAAGCTTCTCCACCACAAAGCACTTTTAAATTAGATTTCCCATTCCATCCATTTGCTAAAAGCAATTTCCAAGTAGCTGGAGTTGCTTGCATAACCGTGATTTGATATTCTTCAATTGCTGCTTCTAATTGATTGGGATTAGCTAACACTGTTTGTTTAGTTAAAACTACTTGACCACCTACAATTAATGGTAAAAATAACTCTAGAGCGGCAATATCAAAAGCAATTGTCGTGACTGCTAATAGTTTATCTGTAGCAGTAATTCCTAATTCCTCCTGCAATCCTATGAGGATATTCACAAGCGATCGCATTTCTACCATAACCCCTTTGGGTGTACCTGTGGAACCGGAGGTATAAATCAAGTAGGCAAGTTGTCTTGGTGATGCTTTGATTTCTAGATTATCTCTTGGTTCTTGATTAATTATTTGCGCTTTTTCATCTAGATTAATCTTTGTAACTGAGCCAAAATTATTATTTATTAATGATGTTTCCGTTAACAACAATGTCATTTGTGCATCTTCCACCACAAACTGTAAACGTTCGCTAGGATAAATTGGATCGAGGGGAACGTAAACAGCACCAGCTTTGAGAATCCCTAATAAGGCTATAATTAGTAATGGCGATCGCTCTAAATAAACTCCAATTCGTGCTTCTGATTGAATTCCTAATTGATGTAAGTAATGGGCAATTTGGTTAGCTTTAGCGTTTAATTCGGTATATGTTAGGGTTTCTCCCTCAAATACTATTGCTGTCGCATCAGGGGTTTGCTGTGCTTGTTTTGCTATCAATTCATAAACACTTAGATTGGGAATTTCTTTCGCTGTACCATTCCCCACAAACAACATTTGTTGCTGTTCTTCGCTTGATAGTAAACTTAATTCCCACAGTGAACAATTATCTTGAGAAACCATCTTTAATAAAAGATTTTCTAACTGCTGCAACAGCTGTGTAATAGTTTCTTGGGAAAAGCGATCGCAGTCGTATAGTAATCTTAAAGAAAGTTGTGAATCTGCGATCGCATACAATGTCAAAGGATAATTAGTTTGCTCGCTGGTTTGGATATTGGAAATTTGTAATGTTTCTAAGGATTGTTTGAGATTTTGCTCTACTGGGTAGTTTTCAAACACTACTAATGTATCAAATAGCGGTGTTGAAGCTGGAAAACCACTCCAACGCTGAATATCAATTAGACTACAGTATTCGTATTCTCGTATTTCTATTTGTTGTTGATGTATGCTTTTGAGCCATTCATTTAGCTTTTGTTGTGGAGTGGTGGATATTCGTAGGGGTAAAGTATTTATAAACATTCCCACCATCGACTCAAAACCTGTTAAAGTTGTAGGACGACCAGCACAAACTGCACCAAATACAATATCTGTTTCCCCACTGTAATGGCTTAATAGTAAGGAAAAAGCTGCTTGTACTAAAGTATTGAGGGTGATTTGTTGCTGTTTTACGAAAATATTTAGTTGTTCGGTTTGTTGTTTGCTGAGGTTAATAGTTTGTTCGATGTAAACCTGCTTGGACTCACTGTTTTCTAATTCTTTTTGCCTGGGTAAACTATCCGATAAAATGAGTGGATTGAGGTTATTTAATTGCTGCTTCCAGAAAGTTTCTGCTTCCTGGTTATCCTGTTTTTGCAACCAAGCGATATAATCTCGATAGGGGGTTATAGGAGATAAATTCGGAATTTTATTTTGATTATACCCATTATAAATTTTTAAAAACTCCTTTAGTAAAATTGGCATTGACCAACCATCAAGTAGTAAATGATGGTAACTCCAAACTACTTGATAAAGTGTCGCTGCAAGTTGAATTAAATTGACTTGCATCAAAGGTGATTTTGATAAGTTAAAACCTTGTTGTCGCTGTTTTTCTAAGAGTATTTTTAATTTCTGTTGTTGAATAATAGAAGAATAATTTTGCCAATCGAGATGAGTAATATTACATTTGACTTGTTTACCCACAACTTGCAATGGTTGTTCGAGATTTTCCCAAACAAATGCAGTTCTGAGTACACTATGACGATTCAGTAGATATTGCCAAGTTTGTTCAAAAGCGGGAATATTTAAATCACCATGTAATTCATAACTTACTTGAATCACATAAGCACCTGATAATGGTGCATATAAACTATGAAATAACATTCCCTGCTGCATCGGAGAAAGAGGATAAATCTCTTCAATATTATTACGGTTATTCATTATTATCCTCCATCTCAAAATCAACCATTCCTAAAACCAAATCTAACGTATTACTATCTAAATTTGCCAGTGTAAAATCAGAAGGTGTATATCCACCACTTTCAGGTGATTGGCAATGGGTAATTATTTGTTTTAAGTAATCAGAGAAGTTATTCGCAAGTCGATTTATAGTGTCTTTGTGATATTGCTTATTGCTGTATATCCACTCAAATTGTAATTTGCGATCGCGGACAAAACCAGTAATTTCTAAACTATAGCAACGTTGTTGTTGAGGTGCTTGCTTGCTAACACCATCAGGTAAGGATAACCAAGTAAATTTTAAATTTGATTCGTTAGTATTTTCTTGAGGAATATCTAATTGTCCCAGGTAGTTAAAGCTAATTTCTGGAGATGGAAAATTTTGCATAGGTGAATTTGGAAGATAGCGGAGCAATCCATAATTAAAACCAGCATTTGGTATACTTCGCAATTGTTCTTTGATACTTTTGAGCTTTTCATCCCAATCATCATTATTTTCAGTTTGTAACACCACAGGGAAAATTGTTGTAAACCATCCTATAGTGCGAGAAACATCTATTTCTGATTCTTTTTTTGGAAAATTTCTGCCATAGCTTTCCAAGTCAATTAAAACAAAATTATGATTTGTCCAATTTGAGATTGATTGACTACAAGCAGTTAACAATACATCATTAATTTTGGTGTGATATTTTGCGGGAACTTCTTGAAGGAGTGCTTGAGTTTCTTCTAGGGAGAGACTTATAGTAACAAAATCACTATCAGCAATGGTATTACTCCCATCTGCATAATCTATGGGTATTGACTGAATATTTTGCCGATTTAGGGAATTCCAATAATCGAGTTCTTCCAGAACATCCTGAGATTTTGCATAACTGTGTAGTTGTTGTGTCCAAGTAAATAAAGATGTTGTTTTTGGTGGAAACTTTATATGATTAATATTCTGTTCTTGATTAAGTTGTTGATAAGCAGTTTGCAAATCTTCTAATAAGATTCGCCAAGAAACCCCATCTGTTACTAAATGATGAATCACAATTAGTAAACGAGATTCTTCCCCTAAATCAAAACAAGCGACTCGTAATAAATCACCAGCATGTATATTTAAACTATTTTGAATTTGAGCGGAAATTTCAGCAATTTTTGTCAATTGCTGAGTTGACGATAAATTTGATAAGTCATAACAACTCAAAGGTATATTATCATCTGGTTCGCCAATTATAGCTTGCCATTCTTTTGTTATTCTTTCTCCTTCATCAGGGAAAGATTTAAGTAGATTAAACCTACATCTCAAAGCATCATGATGTATTAATAGTCTTTTCAACATCAAAGATAAAATCTCCGGTTCAATCTTTGGTTTTACCTGTAAAAACACAGCTTGATTAAAATGATGATAATTACTCAATTCTTGCTCAAAAAACCAATGTTGAATTGGTGTAATTGGGATAATTCCCGTAACTACACCTTGCTGTGTAATTACCTCTGAAATAGAAGTGACAACCTTTGCTAATTCAGCAATAGTTTGATATTGAAAAAGTTGTTTAGGACTTATTTGTAATCCTGCTTGATTAGCACGACTAACTACTTGAATTGCTAAAATTGAATCTCCACCCAATTCAAAAAAGTTATCATTGATACTGATTGGAGATACATTCAATAGCGATGACCAAATATTTGCTAGTATCGTCTCTATATCTGTACTCGCTAAACTTACATTATCTTTATTCGCTAATTCTGGTATTGGTAAAGCTTTTTTATCAACCTTTCCATTCGCAGTTAATGGTAAACTTTCTAATCGAATATAAAAACTAGGAATTAAGTAATCTGGTAGTTTTTGTTGGAGAAATTGTCGTATTTCTGTTGAGTATACATCTGATGGAATATCTTTCAATAAAGGTACAAAATAAGCTAATATTTGCTTCTGTCTTGATTTAGCTTCACTCACTATAACTACACAATCTCGTATATTCGGATGTTGTTTTAATGCAGCTTCAATTTCACCTAATTCAACCCGAAAACCTCTGATTTTAACTTGATTATCTAACCTACCTAAATACTCAATCTGACCATTAGCAAGAAAACGAGCAATATCACCAGTTTTGTAAAGTCGAGAATATTTTCCTATTCCACTATCAAAAGGATTAGGAATAAACTTTTCTGCTGTTAAATGCGGTTGATTCAGATATCCACGAGCAAGTCCATCACCTGTAGTATATAATTCTCCAGTAATTCCAATTGGTACAGAATTGAGATATTTATCGAGAATATAAACTTGGGTATTACTAATAGCATGACCAATCGGAACATTCTTACCTTGGTCTAGTAAATCACCATTATTAATAACATTACAACAGGTAAAAGTAGTATTTTCAGTTGGACCATAACCATTAATAACATGAGACTCAGGATATGCTTCCAGAAATTTTTGGATATGAGTAGCAGAAAGTACATCACCACCAGCTAGAAGTTGCTTTACACTACTGAGACTAGAAAGATGTTCATCAACCATGAGATGAAATAAACCTGCTGTCAACCAAACTGTTGTAACCTGATATTGGGTAATTGGGATACTCTTAGAAGGAGTTGCTAGCGCGATCGCAATTTCGTCCAAACCCGCTTTGTCTGATATCATAACCAAACAAGCACCATTGAGTAATGCTCCCCAAATCTCAAAGGTGGAAGCATCGAAAACTAGAGGTGCTGCTTGGAGTAAGATTTGTTTGTGATTTAAGTCTGCATAATTGCAGTTGTGTACCAGTCGCACTATTCCCCGATGGGTAACACAAACTCCTTTTGCTATTCCTGTCGAACCAGAGGTATACATCACATAAGCAAGATTTTCTAGTGTGGTAGTACAGACTGGGTTAGTTGTGGGTTGTTGGGAAATTACTTCCCAGTCAGTGTCAAAGTGGAAAGTCGGTAATGAAAATGCGAGCTTTTCTTGGATGGATTGTTGAGTAAGTAAGACTTGTACTTGAGCATCTTTAATCATAAATTCTAAACGCTCAATTGGGTAATTTTTATCCAAGGGAACATAGAAACCACCTGCTTTCAAAATGGCTAAAATTCCAATGAGAAAATCTAGCTTACTATCTACACAAATTCCGACAGCAACTTCTCTTGTAACTCCTAAAGACTTTAGATAATGTGCGAGTTGATTAGCTTTCTGGTTTAGTTGAATATAAGTTAAATTTTCATTTTTAAAAATAGCTGCGATCGCATTTTTCGAGTGTTCATCTAATTTATCTACTTGCAGTTCAAATAATTGATGAATACATTGATGATATATGTAACTATTTTGGGGATTCCCATAATTAATAATTTGCTGGATTTCGGATTGATTCATTAATGGTAGTTCACTAATTTTTTGTGTTGTTTCCGAAGTCATCCCCGCTAAAATCATTTGCAGATGTTCTGTAAATCTAGTAATTGTCGTGTCAGCAAATAAGTCACAATTATATTCCCATTTACCTTGTAAACCAGATTCGGTTTCCGTCAGCATCAAGGTAATGTCGAATTTTGCTGTTTTATTATCAATTTCTAAAATATTCCAGGATAATCCATCGATTTCAATTGGTTTACTTGGAGCATTTTCGACTACTAACATGACTTGAAATAAAGGTGAATGACTGAGAGTTCTATTTATTTGTAATGCTTCAACTACCTGCTCAAATGGAATATCTTGATGAGTATATGCAGCTAGAACTGTTTCTCTAACTTGTGGTAATAATTCGCTAATAGTAGGATTATTTGCAAAATCGATTTTCAATGCTAAGGTATTCGCAAAAAACCAATTAATTCCTCTGTTCCTGAGTAATGACGGTTAGCAACAGGAGTACCAATCACAATATCATTTTGTTGACTATAGCGATGTAGTAATACACTCAAACCTAAGAATATCACCATAAATAAGGTGGTATTTGTTTCTTGAGTTAATTGCTTAATTCCTTGTGTTAATTCTGAAGATAGTTGAAAATTACTGCGTTTTCCTCGATATGTCTGTACTGCTGGACGTGGGTAATCAATAGGCAATTCTAGTAACTCTGGAACTCCTTCTAATTGAGATACCCAATATTTTAATTGCTCATCAAATTGATGACTTTCTAATTGTTGTTTTTGCCATGCTGCAAAATCAGCATATTGAATTCTTAAATCGGCTAAATTGGCAGCTTTACTTTGAGAAAATGCTTGGTAAAGTGTGGTTATTTCCTTAGCTAAGACATCAATTGACCAACCATCAGTAATAATATGATGCATGGTTATTAGTAGTATATGTTTGTTTGGCTCTAAATATAGTAACTTAACTCTTAATAAAGGACATTCTGTAAGTTCAAAATACTCTTGACTATCAATAACCGCAACTTCATTTATCTTTTCTAGATATTGGTTTTTAGGAATTAAACTTAAATCAATCACAGGAATATCTAAAGGAACCTCAGAATTTATAATTGCTACAGGTTTACCATCAACTGTGACAAAGTGAGTTCGCAATACTTCATGACGACGAATAATTTCGGTAAAACATTTTTTGAGAATAGCAATATTTAAACTACCATCTAATTGCAATGCTCCTGATACATTATAAGATGAACTTTCTGGTTCTAATTGCGCTAAAAACCACAGACGTTGTTGAGCGAAAGAAAGTGGTAAATATTTATCGCGAGGAACAACAGGAATTACTAGGTTTGCTGTTGTCTTTTGAAAAGAAGATATCACCTCACCTAGTTCTACAATTGTTGGTGTTTCAAATAACTGTCGAATGGGAATATCAACTTCCAATACCTGTTTAATTTGGGAAATAACACGAGTCGCTAACAGCGAATGTCCACCTAATGCAAAGAAATTATCTTTAATTCCCACAGTATTTAAATTTAATACTGTTTTCCAAATCCCAATTAATAATTCCTCTGTTGGAGTGCGAGGATTAACAATATTCTCTGTGGTTAGTTTTTGAGGTTTGGGTAATGCTTTTTTGTCGATTTTACCATTGATATTTTTCGGTAAAGTCGGTAAACAAACAAAATATGTGGGAATCATATATCCCGGTAACTTCTTCGCTAAGTATTCTCGTAAATCTATAATTTTAATATCTTCAGGAGAAAGATAAGCAACTAAATATTTCTCTTCAGAATCTGCTGTAAAAGCAACAACAATACATTCTTTAATATCAAAGTATTGATTAATTACCGCTTCAACTTCACCTAATTCAATTCGGAACCCGCGAATTTTAACTTGATTATCCAATCTACCCACATACTCAATATTACCATCACGAAGGTAGCGGACGCGATCGCCTGTTTTATATAGTCGTGTTCCTGGTATTTTACTAAATTGGTTAGGGATAAACCTATCTGCTGTTAACTCAGGACGATTTACATAACCCCTCGCTACACCAATTCCCCCAATATACAATTCTCCCGGTACTCCAATGGGGGTAGGATTTAATCTTCGATCGAGAATATAGGTTTGAACATTATCAACAGCTTTTCCAATCGGTAATTCTCGTAGTAGATTCTCAACTTCCATCAATTGAGAATCTAGGGATAAATCACAAATAGTTGTCACAATTGTCCCTTCTGTGGGACCATAACTATTAACTAAGCGTATACTTTTAGGTACTAATTCTAGCCAAGTGCTTAATCGTTGTGGCAATGCTTTTTCACCACCAATAATCACTAAACGTAAGCAATTCGGTATATTCAAATCTATTAATAATAATTCAGCAACCCATTGATGCCAAAATGCTGTAGGTAAATCGAGTATGGTAATTCCCCATTCGTCACAACTTTTTAAAAATCTGGGAATAGAACTCAACATTTCCTCAGTTCGTAATACCAATGTTGCACCAGATATTAAACAGGGAAAAATCTCTTCCGCAGCTGCATCAAAACTAATAGATGCAAATTGAAGTATTCTATCACTGGCAGATATTTGATATTGGTTAATCGCACTCTCACTATAGTTTACCAATGACTGATGTTGAACCATTACTCCTTTTGGTTTTCCAGTGGAACCAGATGTGTAAATTATGTAAGCTAGGGTTTCTGGTTTCGTTAAAATATTTAGATTTACTGAATTTTCTTGAGTAATTAATTCCCAATCTACATCCAAACAAATTACTGATGATGTAATCTCTGAGAAAAGTTTCTTTAAATGACTTTGGGTTAATAATATAGATATTTGCGAATCAGATAACAAAAATTGTAGACGTTCTTGAGGATAATTTGTATCGATGGGAACATAAGCTGCACCTGTTTTCAGGATACCCAAAATTCCCACAATCATCTCTATAGAGCGTTCTACAAAAATACCAACTCTAACTTCCGATTTAACTCCATTTTTTTGGAGATAATTAGCTAATTGATTCGCTTTTTGATTGAGTTCCCAATAAGTCAAATGTTGATTTTCTAAAACTATGGCAACAGCATCAGGTGTTTTCTCTACCTGGATTTCAAATAGTTGATGAATGCAATTAAAGTTTTGTTTAAAGATGAAAAATTTTGCATCTCGACAAAAGTTTTCATCTCCACATCCGTCAAAATCGATAATTGCCATAAATGCTGTTGAGGATTATCGATTATCCCTTGTAACAGGGTTTCTAAATGTCCAAAAATACGTTGAATCGTCTCTACATCAAATCGATTACTCAAATAATCAATTTTGAATAATATTTCTTCACTAGGAATAACTGTAAATGTCAAAGGATAATTTGTTTTATCATATCCTTGGGTATCTTGAACTTGTAAGTCACTATTAATAGCTTTGAGAATTGATTCAACTGAGACAGGATAATTTTCAAAAACTAATAAACTCTCGAATAACGGAATACCCCTTTCGATATTACTCCAACCCTGAATTTCTACTAAAGAACTATAACTATATTGTTCTCTTTCAACTTGTTGAATTTGTAATCGTTGTAACCAATCAATCACTTTCGTATCTTCATCAATTTGCAGACAAACTGGTAAAGTATTGATAAATAAACCAACAATATTCTCCACATTCTCAAGTTCCGGAGGACGACCAGAAACAGTAGTCCCAAATACTACATCTTGTTCCCCACTGTACCGACTCAAAAGTAATCCCCAAGCACCTTGAATCAGCGTATTTAGAGTTATCCGATGTTGACGAGTGAAATTTTGTAGTTGAGTGCTGATATTTTTATTGAGTAAATATTGCCGTCGGTTAATATTATTTGAACTCTTATTTATCAGGTAATCTACACCAAATGGAGTCGGTGAAGTAAAACCTTGAAGTTGCTTTTTCCAATATGCTTCAGCTTGAATTTGATTTTGCTGCTGCAACCAAAGAATATAATTCCCATAAGGAACTACTGTCGGTAATCGGTAATTATTATCTTCCTGGCAAAATGCTTTATATAGTAGAAAAACTTCCTTAAATAAAATCCCATTACACCAACCATCCATTAACAAATGGTGATGACTCCAAACAAACTGATAACTATCCTCTTGTAGACGAATTATGGTGATTCGCATCAAAGGAGGATTTTGCAAGTTAAAATCAAGAACGCGATCGCACTCCAAAAACTTCCCTAATTCTACTTGCTGTTCCCCTACTTCTAACCCTTGCCAATCCAACTCTTCCCAAGGTAACTCTACCTTGTCATATACCACCTGAAGCGGTTTTTCTACTTCTTCCCAATGAAAAGCAGTACGCAAAATCGGATGTCTATCTACAACATATTGCCAAGCTCGACGAAAAGCTGGTAAATTCAACTTCCCCTTCAACACACAACTACGCTGCTCAAAATACATCCCCGAATTTGGTGCATACAAAGTATGAAAAAGCATCCCCTGTTGCATAGGAGAGAGTTCGTAGATATCAATAATGCTGCTTTCCACTAAACTACCCCTTTTTTGGCTGTTTGAGCTTGTTGACAAATTGGTCGAGTTGCTTTTGATTCAACCTTGCTGCGGCAAAATCGGATGGTGTGTATCCCCCACTTTCTGGAGACTGACAGTGCTGAATTAAGGTTTGTAGATGACTGATGAATTCCTGCGCTAAGTGTCGAATCGTCGCTTCACAGTGTAAATTGCAACTATATTTCCACTGTAACTGTAATTGCTCCCCAATTCTCCAAGCTGTCACATTAATCATGTGCGATCGCTCGTTTTTTGGACTGTTCAGATATCCTGTTGATTCAGTGGTAATAACTTTGCGTATCCATGATTGGGAGCTTGATACATCAAGTTTTCCCAGGTAATTAAAACTAATAGCAGATTTCGGCAGTTGTTGTAAAGATTGACACTGTGATTTGTGAGGATTTAAGTATCGAAGTAGTCCATAACCGATACCTTTTTGGGGAATTTGCCGCAATTGCTCCTTAATTGACTTAATCTTGGTTCCGAGATTGGCTTTTCTATCTAGCTGTAAATAGACAGGGTAAATACTGGTAAACCATCCCACTGTCCGACTAATATCAATATTATCCGCAAATAAATCTTCCCTTCCATGTCCTTCTAAATCAACTAAAAGTGAATCCTGTTGTGTCCACTGACAAAAAGCCTCCACTAAGGCAGTTAGTAGCAAATCATCGATATGGGTATTATAAGCTTTGGGAACTTCTTGAACAAGAGCTTGGGTGAAAGCAGCATCAAGATTAACAATTATTTTAGCTTCTGATGCGACGGTGTTGTCGAAACCTAACCCCCCACCATTTACTAAGGAAGAAGGGGTAGAGAAATTTTCAAAATCTAGAGGTAATCTGGGATATTCTTGGGGAAGAATTTGTAACCAAGTCTCGAATTGCGACGAAATTTCTTGCGATCGCATATAGCTTACCAAATTTTCTGCCCATGCTAGAAAAGATGTGGTTTTTGCAGGTAATTGCTCACTCTCATAAGCACTAATCAAATCTGCTAGCAAAATCCCCCAAGAAACAGCATCAACAACCAAATGATGAACTATAAATAATAAGCGATCGCTTTCACCATTTCCCAGTCGAAACAGAACAACCCGCACTAATTTACCTGCTGTCAAATCTAAACTACCCTGGAATTGGGATGCTAATAATTCAAGAAAATACTGCTGTCTGTCTTCAGGTATCCCATCCAAATCGACAACTGTAAACGGAGATTCTGGGGTTAATCCATCAATTTGCTGTTGCCATTCTCCCCCTTCCTGGAAAAACCTCCCACGCAACATATCATGATGATTTAATAATTTCTCAACAGCTAGCTGAAGTTGCTGAATTTCTAAATTTTCCTCAACTTCCAATAATACAGCTTGGTTAAAATGGTGAGGTTTGTGCAAATTTTGCTCAAATAACCACGATTGAATCGGAGTTAAAGGGATTTTTCCCGTAATTAGTTCTTGTTTGACGCTGATTTTGGGAGATATCTGCACAACTGCGGCAAGTTCGGCAATCGTCTGATGCTGGAATAATTGCTTTGGAGTTAACTTAATTCCCGCTTGACTTGCTTTAGCGACAAGTTGAATACTCAGAATCGAATCTCCCCCCAACTCAAAGAAATTATCAGTAATACCCACATCACAACCCAAAAGTTCCGTCAAAATATTGGTGAGAATTCCCTCAACCTCCGTACAAGGTAAAACTAACTCCTGTTGATTATCTATCTCTGGAACTGGAAGTTTAGCTAAATCAACCTTACCATTCGTCGTTAGTGGCAGTTGTTCCAACCACACAAACACAGCAGGTATCATGTAAGCAGGTAGTTTAGTTGTTAGGTGCGATCGCAACTCGGACGATTTTAGATTTGGAATTTGGGATTGTAAATCATCATTTAAAACTTCCCTATTCCCCACCACATAAGCAACCAACCGGGAAAAATTCCCGTTATCATTTCGCAACATCACCACAGCAGATTGCACCAGTGGATGAGCTTCCAACGCTGCGATAATCTCCCCTAATTCCACCCGAAAACCGCGAATTTTAACCTGATTATCCAACCTTCCCAAATACTCAATTGTTCCATCAGCTAAATATTTAGCCTTATCTCCAGTTCTGTAAATAGTGGGAGTAGAAAAACATTCTTCTGACTCTTGGTTCGCTTCTTTTAACTTATAAAAAGGATTCGGAATAAACTTCTCTGCTGTCAACTCCGGACGATTTAAATAACCTCGTGCAACCCCATCTCCACCAATATATAATTCCCCCGGAACACCAACAGAAACAGGTTGCAAATAACGGTCTAAAATATAAAGTTGAGTATTAGCAATAGGACGACCAATGGGAACCGTAGAATTAGATATTCCCTTCACTGTCGCATCATAAACACAACAACCAACAACCGTTTCCGTTGGACCATATTCATTAATTAACCTAGTTTCTGGTGCATAACTACGCCAAAACTCTAATTGCTGCTCCAAAAGCGCTTCTCCACCAATTATTAAAGCTTTTGGATATCCCATCAAAGGTTGTTGGGGTAATACCTGATTCAAAATACTTAAATGTGCAGGAGTTAGCTTAACTAAACCAAATTCTCTTGCAGAATTCAAAGCTTTAATTAACGCTTCAACTTCTTCCACTTCCGGTAACAATATTACTGGTTTCCCCACCAAAAGCGCTGAATACAAACTAGTAATTGTTCCATCAAAACTAATCGAAGATTGTACAAGAACTCCACCAATCCCAGTTGTCACCGGATACTTTTCAACAGCATAATTGAGATAATTCGCTAAACCTTGATGAGTAATAACCGTACCTTTCGGCATCCCCGTCGAACCAGAAGTATAAATTACATAAGCTTGATTTTCTGGTGTGACAATATTAATAAGATTATCTTGGTTATTATTATTTATATCTAAACTTAAATCTAAACAAATAACTCTAGCATTATGCTCAGGTAAATCATCTAAAAATGCCGTCATCGTCAAAATTATCGATGGTTGAGCATCTTGGATCAAATAGGTAATGCGATCTCGTGGTAATTTCCGCTCCAATGGTAGATAAGCACCACCAGCTTTCAAAACACCCAGCAAAGCAATCATCAATTCTGGTGTACGCTCCAGATAAATTCCCACCAGAGATTCCACACCAATACCCAAACTTCTCAAATAATGTCCTAACTGATTCGCCTTACCATTAAACTCCCTATATGTCAAACAATCCTCACCACAAATCACAGCAATATTTTCAGGAGTTCCCTCAACCTGCTGCTCAAACCTCTGATGAACCAACCCAACTTCCCCTTTCCAAACAGTCGCAGTTTGATTCCATTCCTCCAAAATTACCTGTCTTTCCTTCCCACTCAAAATCGGCAATTCCGAGATACGCTGTAAAGGATTCCCAATAACCCCCTCAACCAAAACCCGAAAATGTACCATCATCCGTAAAATCGTTTCCTGCCGAAATAAATCAGTACAATATTCAACCCCCATCAACAAACCATTTTTTCGCTCAATTAAATGAACACTCAAATCGAACTTAGTCGAACCCGTATCAATCCAACTTTGCTCAACCTCTAAATTCGGTAATCCCAAATCCGGATTCAACTCATTTTGTAACTGATAAGCTTGATTTTGCACCTGAAACATCACCTGCACCAAAGGATTGTGACTCAAATCCCGCTCCGGTTGCAACACATCCACCAACTTCGCAAAAGGGATATTTTGATGTTGAAAAGCTCCACCAGTCGTTGTCCTTACCCGCTCCAAAACCGTCAAAAAATCCGGATTTCCCGATAAATCGGTTCGCAAAACCAGAGTATTCACAAAAAACCCAATCAACGGTTCCAACTCAGTGCGATCGCGGTTTGCACTCGGCACACCCAGCACAATATCATCTTGTTGACAATATCTATGCAACAAAACTTTAAACATCGCCAACAACAGCATAAACAAAGTTACACCTTGCTGCTGACTCAACCTTTTCAAAGATTGCAGCAAATCCAACGGTAATAACTCAAACTCCGTCGCACCATCAAACCTCTGTAACGGTTGTCGAGGAAAATCCGTCGGTAACTCCAAAACAGGTAAATCAGCTAACTGAGCTTGCCAATATTTTAACTGCGATCGCATTTCCTCCCCTTGCAACGATTGTCGCTGCCAGAGGGCAAAATCTGCATACTGAATCGGCAATTCTGGCAAAGAAATTCGCTGTTGAGAAATCAATCCCCGATAATTTTGCCCCAACTCTCGCAATAAAATACCCCGCGACCAACCATCAGCAATGATATGATGTAGCGTTAACAGTAACCTAAATTGATTTGATGCCAGACAAATTAACTTCACCCGTAGAAGTGGAGCTTGCTGTAAATCGAAAGGTTGACGAGCTTCCTCCCGACTCAAACGCTGTAGCTCCGATTGTTGTTGAGTGTGAGACAACCCTTGCAAATCAATAATTGGTAATCTCAATTGACACTTAGAACTTTCTTTTGAGATAATTTCCTGATATGAACTACCTGCACGCACCACAAAACCAGTCCGCAATACCTCATGACGCTCAACAACCATCTGTAAGCTTGCCAGCAAAAACGGAACATTCAACTCCCCTTTCAACTGCCAAGCGATCGCAATATTATACGCTGGATTATCAGGGTCAATTTGATGGAGAAACCACAACCTTTCTTGAGCTAGGGATAAGGGTAAATTTTCATCATTCTGCCGACAGAGAATGGATAATTTTAGTGAATTAGACCGTTTTTCCTGTAATTGCTCCAACAAAAGTCGTTTTTCTGGTGAAAGAGCAGCAAGACGTTGATTTAACTGGTTGCTAGCATCTTGTTCGCGTAAGCTCATCTGAATTTTACCAGCCTATAGGAAATCGACAATTATCATAATTACGCTTTTTTTACTTAACTTACTTCAGTAAGTCATTAAGTTACGTATTAAAATTATTGCAAATTTTTCTTGATAAATCTAGACAAATAAGTAGTTAAGTAGAATTAATTACACAATGTCATTGGGTTCGTTGAGTATTTTTGTGCGAGTTCTGTATGAATTTTTGCTTGTTTTTTGCGATCGCATCCTCCAAATACCCGCTCGATAGGAGCTAGGACTTAGGTATTGACATTTCTTAACCTGAGTTCAGTATAAGGAAAAGGCAGGTAGTAAGGAGATTTTACTGGGATTACAGATAGACTATTTAATACATATTTACTGAATAACAGTTAAAATAATACAGTCTTAAACCATCTTGTACTAATATGACGGTTGACTATAGTTCAAGTTTGCAAAGCATTTTTAGCGCGATCGCACTTCACAGTAACGAGTCTGATGTTGAGAAAAAAGTTATAGCCCCGATTTTACAACTATTTGGCTACGATTCTTGCGACTGGGAAGCTCAAGCTATAGTCGGTAAATCAAAACTTGATTTTTTGGTACTTCCACCGTCATCAGTAATACCATATGCACCTTATTTAGTTATTGAAGCTAAAGCTCCTAATAAGAATTTAAATCGCAATGTCTGGCAGATAAATGATTATATGCGTAAGACAGCCGCTTTTTTGGGTTTGTTAACAAATGGGTACGAATTTTGTATACTTTATAACTACGAACAAAAACCTAAAGTCATTTTAGACTACACTCAGGACGATTTTATTAAGAACTTTAGTTTATTAAATAAGTTGCTTTGTAAACAAACTTGCTTGTCTATTTATAAAAGCTCATACCAGAATGAGCTTAACTTTCGTTCTAAATTTCTCGAAAAAATTTCTAAATTATTTAATGATAAGGATATTGAGAAACAAGTTATTAATGCTACTGCGAAAAATGAATCATCTACCCAAGAAAAAAAGGAACAACAAGCTATGATTATTACTATATTTAATAATAAAGGTGGTGTAGGTAAAACCACAACTACAATTAATCTTGCTGCCGCACTTAATAAGCTTGGAAAACGTATATTACTTGTTGATATTGATGCACAGGCTAATTTAACAACGGGATTAGGAATCGATCCATTAGAAGATATAGAAGAACAAGGTAAAAAAGATATTACACATTTATTAACGAACCCTAGAGTTCAGTTAGAAGATGTAGTTATCCGTAAACAATGGGATGATGTCGAACTTGATATAGTTCCATCTCATATTCGTTTGAGCTATATGGATAATGAATTGAGTAATACATTAGATATTGATCGAGTTTTAGACAAAAAATTAAAAAAACATCTTGGACAATATAATTATGTATTAATCGATCCACCTCCATCGTTTGGGAAAGTCAATACAATTGCATTAATGGCATCTTCAGCAGTTTTTATTCCTACACAATTAACACCTTACCCTGTCCGTGCATTAGAATATGTGATGAACCGAGCGATCGCAGTAGATCAATCAAGAGATGAAGGGTTACAAATTTTGGGTGTTGCTGTCAGTATGTACGATAGAGCATCTCGGAAAAATACTACTAATATGACTCAGAAAATTTCCGAAATTATTGCCAAAAAGCCAGAAACTAAAGATGTTAAATTGTTTCCTCCAAATACATGGATTCCACGACTTACCATTGTTGCAAATGCTGCTGATGACAGTAAGGGATATCCACTTTGTTATGCAGAATTTGATAAAACCCTTAAAGCAAACGAAAAAGAAGCTGCACAGGATGCTTTTAACTGTTATATGGAGCTAGCAAAACATTTGATTTCCATAACCACCACAAAAATGGAGTAGGAAAATGGACGAAAAACAAAGACGCGATCGCATTGTTAATTATCTCCGGATCAAACCAGTTAATCATGGTCAAGTTTATACTTTTCAAATTGCTATTCCCGAATCTGAAATCTTGATATTCCTTTTGAAAAACGTGAATATCTAAAAATAAGTTTAACTCAGCAAGGAACTAATTTAATACCTTTACTTGTGCGACGTACCAAAGCATATAGCGAAGAGGAAGAGTACGAGTTAGTATACGGTGCTGATTGGTGTTTAGTTGCTAAAGAACTCGATATTGAGAAGCTTTGGGTTTGGGTTTTTGACATGTCTGATGAGGAAGCTGCTATTGCGAAGGAGGAAATGCAGCAACTGCTAGAGATGAAAGAATCTCAACCAAGTCAAACTAACGTGGAGACAAATACTAAAGAACAAGAGTTAATTCAACCACTCATTCAACAACTTAATAGATTATCTCAGCAAGTTACAGTACTCAGCAACAAAATTGATTTAGTTTCTGCATCTATTAAAGAATTTTCAATAAATGAAAAGAAACAAGAATTCAGTGATGCTATAATTAACCAAATCATTACAAATGCTGTAAAACAAGCGGTAGATGAAGCTATAAATAAGATGTCTGAAGCTTCACCAAAACCTAATTCTATAATTGATAGTCAGCAAAAACAATATCATGTCATGACAAAAAAAGAATTACAAGAAAAAGCCGCAGAAAAAAATATAAAAGGTCGTTCAAGTATGAATAAAAATGAATTAATTACAGCACTAACAAAATCGGATCGATAAATATTGGGGAACACCAAGAAATAAATTATCCAAATCATAAGTATTGTAGGGGCGGGATTACCCCGCCCTTACGGGATGATATGATCGAGTCTGTTTATAATTGGGGTATTTTATTTTTTGGAAGTCCCTTGAACCTCATATAATTGCAATCTGCTGTAATTAAAATTTTGAAAAAACTAGTACAGAACGGTGGAAATAGCGCAAAGTTGCAAAGCTCGCCACGGGGATACTCCCCGGTGGCAGACTTTGCGGCGGTGTCGGTTTCCGTCCCGCCAAACTTTGTAAGAGAAAGCTACCATACCCTGCGGGAAGCCGCTCCGCGTCTATAAAATGGCTGAAAAGCTTA
>JAAUPE010000238.1 GCA_012034595.1 Calothrix sp. CSU_2_0
AATTAGAACACGCGGTCACGACTTGATACAAAACGTGATGTGAGGTTTTGGTTATAACCCCTGATATTTCGTTAATTGTTGGTCAGGATATGGTTCAAAATTTGGTCATGCGGGGGGTAAAATCACAGGAAGAAGATTTTGACCCAGCCGAGTTTGACAAGCGAGGAAATTAACTCGCTTACTGCTTGCATATCGGTAAATTAGATTGAGAGCGATCGCCTTGGACTTAGATTAAATGTTAAAAGAACTTCACCTCCAGCAAGTTGGTCCATCCGACCATTTTGATGTTGAATTTACCGATAGGTTAAATATATTTACGGGGGACAATGGTTTAGGTAAAAGCTTTTTACTCGATGTTGCTTGGTGGCTTTTAACGACAAAATGGGCAGAACAACCAGCTTTCCCGCAACGACGACAAGAAGAAGAAATAATTGGTGAGTCTATCCCCAGTCAATACGGTTCCCGTGACATTGGGGGAGTGGTGAACCCGGAGGGTGATTTGGAAGCAATAATAAAAAAAGCTCCTAAAATTGCAGGTATCATTAGCAGTCAAGAAAATATCAGAGAATATCACAGTTACTTTGATTTCTCAGAACAACAATGGCGTAATTTCCCAATGCCTCCCTTATTAAAAGAGGTAGTTATTTACGTGCGGGTTGATGGTGGTTTTTCAGTTTATGATGCTGCGCGTAAACGAGATAATGCTTATAATTTTAACCCAGATACCCTTTGGAACGGTTTAAAATCCAACGGGAAAGTTCTTTGTAACGGTCTAATTCAAGATTGGGTCACATGGCAAAATCAACCCAATAAATATCCGTTTCAACTATTTGCTAATGTCGTTAAAAAACTTGCACCTCACCCAGATGAATCTATAGAAATTGGAGAACCAACGCGGATTTCTGTGGAAGATGTGCGAGATATTCCTACAGTTAATTTATCCTATGGTAATGTTCCCGTAACTCAAGCTTCAGCCGGAATGAAGCGGATTTTAGGGCTTGCTTATTTACTCGTGTGGGCTTGGTACGAACATAAAAAAGCTTCGGAACTACGGCAACAAAAGCCTACAAATCAAATAGTTTTACTAATCGATGAAATTGAATCTCACCTGCATCCACGCTGGCAGAGAGTCATTTTACCAGCTATTTTAGATGTGGCATCTGAATTACAGTCCACCATGAAAGTACAGGCTTTAGTAACTACCCATTCTCCCCTTGTACTTGCTTCCTTAGAACCAAACTTTAACGAAGAAGAAGATAGATTATTTTTATTTCAATTAGAAAATAGAGAAGTCACCCTCAATGAAATACCTTGGTCAAAACAAGGGGATACAGTAGGCTGGTTAACTTCAGAAACTTTTGGACTCAAACAAGCACGTTCGCAAGAAGCAGAAATTGCCATAGAAGCAGCAGAGGCATGGATGCGAAATAGTGATATGAATGAGTTACCAGAAAACCTGAGAAGCCATACACAAATTCATCAAGAATTACAAAGAGTTTTGCCCGGACATGACCCATTTTGGCCCCGTTGGATAGTCACATCAGAAAAACGAAATTCTGGGGTATAGCGTAGATGATACCGTTTGAACCTCCACCAGAACCACCAGATTTTGATGAAAAAGTGCGACAACGAGGAAATGCTTGGCTGGCAAAAAATTCCGACCCAAAAAAAGGAACTAGAGATTATTGGTCGCCGTTTAAAAGTAATTTAGCCGATGGATTTAATAATCTTTGTGCCTATTCAGTTATGTACGAACCAGTTGGTACGGTAGACCATTTTCTTAGCCGCGAAAATTATCGCAGTTTGGCTTACGAATGGAGCAATTTACGCTTTGCTTCGGCTTGGATTAATAGTTGTAAAGGAACCCTTGACGACCAAGTGCTTGACCCATTTGATTTGGGAGAAGATTGGTTTGAAATTCTGCTCCCTTCCCTACAGTTAGTGTTAACAGATAAAGTTCCTTCGCAACAACGTCAAAAAGCAGAATTTACCTTGGAACGGTTACGATTACGGGATGATGAACGAGTCCTGCGGCAGCGTCAAGCATGGTATCAATTATATTTGGATGGAGATTTAACCCTGCAAGGATTAGAAAAAAAGGCTCCAATACTTGCTCGTGCAATTAGGAAACAGCAGGAAATTTCATTATGAGGAAATTCGTGCGATCGCTCTACCGAGCATCACTATTATTGCTCATAGCCCAGAAGACAGTAACTGGAAAAAATCGGGCGGCGAAGCGGAGGGGTTGGCGCTGCCATGATTAAATGTTTTGCCTCACGAGTGATTTTGGGGCAGTGCCACCCCGCCCGATTTAGCGTAGCGGTTTCCAGTTACGTCAAGCGCGTCAACACTAAGGTTATTTACTAACGTTCCAATCCCCGATTCTTTTTCTTTTCTGCTTCCTTTAACCCCATCCTTCCTTGCCGATGGTACTCCAACAATTCTGTATTCCAATCAGATGTTTTGGGTTGCTTTACAGTCGTTTGCGGCAACAATTCTTTAATGGCTTGTGCCGTAGAACGTCCCGTGTCATCGTTATCGCAGGCAACAGTAATATTCGTAATATCTTTGAGAAAATCCAACGGCAGGCTTTTGAGACTATCCACCGCCAAAAACATTGTCCGCGTTTCGGGCATACTGGAACTTGCAGCTAAAGATAACGCAGCACAGGAAATAGCATCGATCGCAGATTTACAGATAACGACTTTTTCTACCTCATCCGTTGCTTTACCCCCAAAGTGGAAATAAAACCACCCCTCGGTTCGTTTCGACAAGAGTGCATATCCCATAAAGGTATTATCTTCTCCCCGCGTTCCTCGCAAAAATGCCCCATTGGTTTCGTAATCTTGTGATGTCGCACCCGTAGAAAGCGATGATTCCATACCTGTATTAACCTCTATGCTCACCGAAGGCGATGGTGGCAGCCGCTCACTGCGGGAGTATCGCTCTACGTCCATCTTTGGCTCATGCTTCGATGCCGGAAGCTCCCGCATTGTAAAAACAGCATTTTGCCGATCGTCGGCATAAACCCATCCCTTGGAATGAAGCCCATCGACAAAATTTTCCGGCAGCCCCCTTAAATTGGTCAAATAATTCTTAACATGCAGCCACTTCGAGCTATCTTCCACGGGAGATATAAACTGCGGTGCGGGTTCAGTAGCCACAATTTTAGACGCTTGCTCTTCCACCTTTGCCCTGGAAGCACGTAACATTCCTTCCTCCCCAAAGCGATCGCATAACCAAGCCAAAGATTGGCGAAAATTACAGAGAGCAACATGCATCACCAAATCAATCGCCCCACCACCACCTTTTTCCGCCGTAAAGTCGTACCATTTAGAACCATTAATATTGATAACCTGCCCCAAACCCTTCCAACGGTTCTCTCCCTTATCAGCTTTATCTAAACCCAAATGCCAAGCCACATCTTCTAGGGGCAAATCTCTTAATTTGTCAGCTTCCTGCTTCCAGTAAAAATTCTCCTCTTCTAGTTCCTGGACACGATTTTCTAATGAGGACCGTAACTTTTCAGATGCTCCTGCACTCCTTGATGCCCGTTTTTCTAACCCAATCATCCTGCTTCTATCTGCCAACTGGTGATTGACGGATTGAATTGCGGGGTCATTTTTAATGCGTTCAAATAATTGCTGTGCCGTCTCCCCCTGTTTTGGAGCCAATCTGTCCAATTCCAGCGTCAAAGGTTCCTTATTTACTGCCTCATAATATTCTTTAACTTTAGTGTGGGTTGCTTGACTGCCCTTTACCCCACGTTCGATACCCAAAGGAGCGAGTGCCTTGGCATAAGAATCTTGAAACTTAGATAATTTAATACTGGCTTGCCGTCCATCTCCCCCAAACATCGCTTTATGACTTAATTGTTTGGTTTTATCGTTGAGGGGAACTATATAAGCATGAATGTGGGGAGTAGATTCATCCAAATGTAATTCAGCCCTCACGCATTTATCACCAAAATTGTCTTGTAACCACTTCTTTGATGCATTAGCAAAATTCCACATTAAAGAATCATCCCATTCCCCTGCTTCTGAAGGATTATGGGGACGAAAATATTCAGGGGATGCCGAGAGAAATATTTCGCTGCACAGTACCGCATCCTTACGCGGCTTATGTTTAGTATTGTCAGAAATTTTGTATAAAACAATTTTTTCTAATTCGGGGTCATCATCCGAACCAATCAGGCGAATATTTTCTTTATAGGGGTCAGCATTTGGTGTATCTTGGAGACGAGCAGTATGTTTTTCGCTGCCGCCTACACTGCCCAAACTTTTTAATTTCCCAACGCGCATAATCGCTTTTGCGGTCATTGAAAAACCCCCCACAAATAATTTAGGAATATGCCCCGCAGGGCGAACGTACTTCCATGTCTAGAGCGATAGCGATAGATGCCGCAGGCACCCCGCAGGGGCATGGAAGTGAAGTAAGTTCACTTCGATTATAACGAAGCTGCCGAAATGGCTTTTTTGTAGTAGCATATCTGCCGGAAATGCAGGATTTCTTAAATGCGTGAAACCTAGGTAATAAGCGCAATCTACGCCCTTGTTTTGACGAAATTGTCGTTGCATCAAATTAATACGAAATAAATGCGAGTAAAAGGGATTTGGTAGGGAAATATTAGCCACTAACCTGATAATTGCCCCTAAATCCCTACCTAATCCCTACTAAAATCTGGTAGGTAAAATTGCTTAGTTTTCTGGTAAGTAGCTGTTTGCTGCTGGAAGCATCATATAAATATTGAGGAAAGCTGGTCAAAAGAAGCAGGGGAAAGACTCTCGTCGGAGCGTATGCCGTCCGCCCCAGCCGTACCTCTGCTCCGCACTGAGCATAGCTCAGAAAAATCGGTAGCCGTAGCATCCTTCCAGGACGGGGCTTCTCTACGAGACGCTCCGCCATGTTTCGCTTCGCTCCCCCCCCCCGCTAGAAAGCCCCCTTCCCCTCTGCCTATAAAGGTGAGAGCATTATATAAATGTCGAAAAGCTACCAAATATTCTAACAAATAACAAATCTTGGCAAAATAAAGCCTAATAAAGATTTTTTACTTGGTTTAAAAATACTTTTTGGTGCGAGGATTATTTGATAAAAATTTGAGTGTTTGGTGAGGGGTTTCAGAAGAGATTATAAATATAACTAATCTATGACTAGTTATGTTTGTTCCTCTTGCAAACCTCACAATATCCTCACCCATTCCGGGAGGTCGTCAATAATCTGAAAATCTAATGGTGTATATACTACACCATGAACAAAATTAAAACGCGATATTTGTTCTAGCGAATGCGTTCGTAGTGAAGGAATCAAAAGGAATTAAAAGGAATTTGGCTTTCTTATAGACTAGAAAAACAATAATTTTTTCTTATAACTTACCTTGCAATTCCTTGGAATTCCTTTAAATATCTTGAAATAAATGACGGAGAATTTCACTTTAATTAATTATTTTTTATTTTTCTCGTTTAGACAGCCAAAACGAAAAGCCTGGGGTGAAATAAGCAGTGGTGCAGAAAGTTACGTTAAGGAATTGATCACCAGGAAGAAACCTGTACCAATTGAAGCCTCCGAAATTTAGGAGCCTGAAACCCTTGCTGTACCGTACTCGTTTGCTGTACCAAACAGAGTATAGGTTAATTGGTACTTTGAGAATTTAAAAAAATGTTAATTGATAGAATGCTTGCCTAGTAAGGTTTTCAGCCTTAGCGTAACTTTCTGCACCACTGCTCATTTACCCCCATTATCGTCAGGTTCGTTCATTGCGCGCAACTGATGATACATGGAAGGCGTTGGGTATTGCTTCCGAATGTTTGGGAATGACTAGGGCTGACTATTTAAATAGCTAGAAACAACTCCTTTCCACGTATTACACGGGAAGATCCAACCCATTGTCCAAGTATTACACGGTGCGAAAAGGAGATAGAAAAACTTAAAATCCAGATACAGAATCTCCAAAAAGAAAATTCGGTTGCTAAGTCGAAGGCTATTGTCACCTTTGTTCAAGAAGTTGTAGATATGCCAGCGATACGCGATCACATATTATTTGAATTGAAATTGGGGCGACAAGCTTCAGGATATAAAGCAGCTAAAAAAGCCCTTGAGCGATTGATTGCAGAAATAAAACGAATGGCTGAAACCCTTTAACTATATGTGATTTTGATTGTTAAGCAATGTTTCGCCAACAGTGTCTTCGCTAGATCCACCCCTGGTAGCAAAAAGACTATACTACTGTTCTTATTTCCCGGACTCGCTCTGACAGCTTACCGGCGGTATCAGTAATTTCGCTATCGTTTTTCGCTTCAGCACAAATTTTATTCCAGTTATGCTGCCACCGAGCAATAGTACGCCCTAAATCCACTAATTCTGCGGCTTTGTCAACATCAATCTCAACTAAAGATGGAACAGTCCATTCAATAAAATACAGACTTTGACGCATAAGGCGTGCGATTTTGTCTTTAGGAGCTTTATTATTAGTAAGCGATTGGATTTGAGTGAGGTGCGCTGCCAAGTGGGCTAATCTTGTGGAAATATCGTTTTGTTGAAAATGCTCTTTATCCAAGTATGCTGTATTCATGAATTTCCCAGTAATTCTGTTACGATTTGAGCTACATTTTCTCTTATATTAACGTCAAGAATTTCCATCGAGCGGTTCTGACGTGGGCGGATATTTATCAGCGAATCGTAGGTCATGTTTCCAGAATACGGCATATAACCTGCACCCCAAAGGTTTTCTTGCTGACTGCCATTTTCTAACAAAACCTGTTCGCAATCATAATGCATTTCGCCGCCGCCAGCTAGGATGCGGCGTTCGATGTCCACTACCACTTTTATGTAAAATTTATGTTCACTGAGCATCTGCTCAATTTCCGAGGTGGTTGCTCGCTTAGAAATGATAATAATCAAATATCACACCCCCTTACTTGGAATACAATTAACGTATACAGTGTACACGTCAATTGAAACAAGGGGAAAGCGAAAATATTCAATTACGAAGCACGAATAAATTTTTGTAAAATCCCTTGCTAACTTTCGTCAAGCATTGATAAAAGTGTTGTGTACAATGTATACAGTAAATATGAGCAATGAATCACCCATAGTATCTTTTCGCGTTCCATTGAGCGCAATAAAAGAATTAATCGCCAAAGGTCGATTAACAGAAGAATATACCAAATCTGAACTAAGTAATTTAATAAAGGAAGACTGGCTGAAATCCCAATCAATTGATTTTAACGTTCCAGTTCCAAATTCCGTACTGGAAAAGGTTTTGGCTAAACTGAATAAAATCGAAGCTTCGGGTGGTTTGTGGCGATCGCAAATCGAAAAGCTTTATATCAAATTGCTTGAACAGTACAAGACTCACCAGGAAAAGAAGAAATTTACTAGAATTTGGAATGAATGTGTTCTCAATATGGGTAAAGACTCGCAACCCAAAATCGAACAACATTGAGCAAGCAAGTGCCGTCTCGCTACTCCCGCCTTCCCTGTGTTAAAAGAGATTTTCTGTACGAATCGAATATACGAAAACAAAAATATTTTACGAATATTAAAAATCTAGATATAGACAATTATTATATAAAAGGTTAGTGTACGTCATTATTTGGCTATATTTTGTCCTTTAATTTATGTTGAGCAAAATAATTAAATACTAAAAATCTGTGCATAGATTATCTATACATAAAAAGTTAGTGTATAAAAGATTAATCTAAAAAAATTCTGCTTCAAACCAAAACCGAGCAAAAAGTTCGCTACAATACTACAAGTGTCCAAACCCCTCTCCCACAACTACTTCACCCCCTCACCCCGCAGGGAAGATGCTCAGCACCAGTTCCTCAAAGTACTATGGTTGAAGAATGTGTGACATCCTATGACAGTTAATATTCTTACTTTTGCCTTACTTGACAACGTACTACATTATTACATAACGAAAGTGTCACAATTATAGTTGCAATTGTGATAGTTATATGTATCCAAGATTTTGATTAATGCATCAATATTTTTTTGATTGGTAGATGTCTTTATGCA
>JAAUPE010000239.1 GCA_012034595.1 Calothrix sp. CSU_2_0
ATGTGTGGTCGAATCCCGAAATATTTGTTTGGATGAGAAACCGGAGAAGCAGCTTTAATGGCTGGTGTTCCCCCTGATTACTTTAGCGCTACAGGTCAACTTTGGGGAAATCCTGTTTACAACTGGAAAGCATTACAAAAACAAGACTTCAAATGGTGGATACAGCGCTTTGAGGCAATGCTCGATTATGTCGATATTATTCGTATCGACCATTTTCGCGGATTTGAAGCTTATTGGGCAGTCGAAAAAGGTGAGGAAACCGCAGAAAATGGTGAATGGGTGACAGCTCCTGGAGATGAATTATTTGCGACAATTCGCCAAAAATTAGGCAAATTACCCGTTTTAGCAGAAGATTTGGGAGTTATTACCCCAGAAGTTGAAGCATTACGCGATAAATACGAGTTTCCCGGAATGAAAGTGCTGCAATTTGCTTTTGGTTCCGATCCCGGAAATCCATTTTTACCATTTAACTACCAGCGCAATGCAGTAGTTTACACAGGAACCCACGATAATGATACGACTGTCGGCTGGTGGAATAGCGCCAATGATTGGGAAAAACGCAATCTCTGGATGTATTTGGGTTGTATAAGTAACGACGGCATCCATTGGGATTTAATTCGTTTAGCATTTAGCGCGATCGCAAATCAAGCGATAATTCCACTACAGGATATTTTTGGTTTGGGAAACGAAGCACGGATGAATTTTCCAGGAAAACCAGAAGGTAACTGGGAATGGCGATATCATTCTGAGATGCTGACGCAAGACTTAAGCACAAAATTGCGAGATTTAACCATTCTTTACGGACGCGCACCACAAAAATAACCCCAAAAATATTGCGGTTATCAAAAAATATTGTAGGGGCAAACGGCTGTTTGCCCTAATTTTATTACATTTCTGGTAAAGGCAAACGGCTGTTTGCCCTAATTTTATTGCATTTCTGTTAAAGGCAAACGGCTGTTTGCCCTAATTTTATCGTAATTTACTGCCTTAATTTTTAAGACCGAGTATTAGCAGCAACCGTAACTTGTTCAGCTTTTCCCAGCTTGCCCATAGGTTTAGGTTGCTCTTGATTGACACTAACCATTACCCCACCAGCATTATCAGTTTTCACAGTTAACTGTGACGCAGCTTTCCAAGTGCGCTGACTACCTTGAGGTAAACGACCTTCAAATTCCATTTTCCCATCAACTTCCACCCGAATCCATGATGAATCTTTCACCATTAACCCAACTTGCACCTGTTGGATGTTGAGGTTATCCACTTGCTTATTGCTTGCCGATTGTAAACCAAATTGCTGGTCTTGCTGGCTAGAAGTAGATACTTGTTTTTGGGTTCTTTGGTCAGATTCCGAATTACTAGCAATGGTCGTTGTATTTAAAACATGGGACAGACTGCTAACAGAACATACTATGATGCCAATGTAAAGTAAATACAAATGAATTGGACGTAATTGCCCTGAATTATTTTTCCAAGTTGGTTTCACACTGACGGGGTTAACATCGATCGGCAGTTGATTCGCCATTTCCGCACCGTCTAAACCAAGTGCATCAGCATATCTTCTAATTAAACCCCGAATATACACAGGCTCTGGTAGATTTTCTAAATCAGCCGCTTCAATTGCTTCCACCAATTTACGAGCTACTTTCGTATAGCTAACCACATCATCAATATCAAAACTATATCTCTCCCGTGCGGATTTTAGTTTCGCTCCGATTTCTGTGAGTACTTCCTGTCTTTGTTCGTCAAATGAAGGGTTCAGTTGATTTACTTCTTTCCTTCGTAACCATTTCATTTTCTTCATTACTCCTTAACCCAGCAGAATCGTCAATAGGAATCAATCGAAACACAGTAGATGCAAATTGCTAATTTCTAAATCTGTGAGGGAGCGGTAGGAACCCTCTGGCAAAAAAGGCTGTCCTGGTGAATGTAATTTAATTTCACCGATCGCAGTACGATGTAATTTGATTACCGGATATCCTAAGATTTCGGCAACACGACGAATTTGACGGTTTCGTCCCTCCTTCAGCACAATTTCTAAGCTTGTTTGGGTTGCAAATG
This sequence comes from Calothrix sp. CSU_2_0, assembly GCA_012034595.1. Lineage (GTDB taxonomy): Bacteria > Cyanobacteriota > Cyanobacteriia > Cyanobacteriales > Nostocaceae > Brunnivagina. The sequence goes on from JAAUPE010000239.1 coordinate 2,059, forward strand.
TTTTGATGACGCTCACCAAAGCCTTACGTGTTTTTCTTCCGTCGAGCATTACTCCCTGTTGCCATGTTTTTAGCACACTTTCGGGAGGATGTCCTTCTACAAAAACACTATATGTTTTGGGTATACTATGGCGCGGATGGGTGAGATGATATGTCAGTTCCCCATCGTTTGTCAAAATTAATGCTCCGGTCGATTCAACATCCAGACGACCAACGGGGTGAATCCCTTGACCGGAACTTAATTCCTGCGGTAACAAGTCTAAAACTGTTGGTCTTCCTTGGGGATCGTCGCAAGTCGAAACAACTCCAATTGGTTTATTTAACAATAAATATATTGATGCTGGACGTTCTGACACAGCAATCGGATTTCCATCAACGGTGATGGTGTCACGATGGGGATCGACTTTTTGCCCAATATGTGCCAATGTACCATTTATCCGTACTCGCGATTGCCGAATCATTTCTTCGGCTTGACGACGGGAGGCAACTCCCCATTGCGACAGTACTTTTTGTAACCTAGCCTCCATCTGATTAATACTGAGTGTGAGTGAACAAGCGTTAAGTAAATAATATATGTTTTGCAATCTACTAAATAGATTCAGATGTTACAGTTAAAACTTGTTTAATTACCCTTTCTGCATTGACTAAATGAAATATTTGTGGATTGAGCAATAAAATGTCAGAAATAAATCCAGGAACTAATCCAGAAACAAAAAAAAACTTCCGGATTCCGTGTTGTCACTAGAGTTATCAAAGGGGCACTCAAGCTTTTTCTGCGATCGCAAGTCAGCGATATCCAAGATTTAGAAATCGATATTCAAGCAAACGACAAGCAACTTTTGACTGGAACAATACCCAAGCTTTCAATTTTTGCTAACCGTGCAGTTTATCAAGGACTCCACCTCACATCGATTCAACTGACTGCTGAAAATATCCGTGTCGATATTAGCTCTGTCCTCAAAGGTCAACCCCTACGACTGTTAGAAGTTATACCAATCACAGGCAAGCTAATTTTAGAGGAAAGTGACTTAAATGCTTCCCTCACATCTGCGTTATTATCTACAGCCTTAAATGATGCTCTTATAAAACTATTACCAGAATTTAGTCTAAATTCCAAGATAATTATGTGGAAAAAAGTTATTCTTGACAAGAATAAGTTGATACTATTCGCAAACCCTGATACTGAGGATGATACTAAGCTGCAAACACCTCTAAAAGTCGGTATTGGTTTAGAATTACTAAACAGCAATCAGTTAAAATTAACACTAACCGATTATCCTCACAGCCAGCCTATTGGTTCTGAGTCGGAAAAAGAACATTATTTCGACCTTGGTAGCGATGTTGAGATTGAAGATTTGACGATAACCCCAGGCAAACTTATTTGTTGCGGCAGAATAAATGTCAATCCATAAAATTTACCTGCTCTTTTTTAGGGAAGCAGGCTAGACAAAGCAACCCCATAAGAATATAACGAATTAAAACCTAAAATATCAAGCAATAATTTTGATTATACTTCTAATGGTAGTTGCGAAGGTTAATATTTAGTTGTAATGGTTCAATTACAATTAATTTTTTTGTTAAAAATTTTAATTGGCTGATAAATAAATCTAATCTCTGCTGTGAGCTTTTTCTAAATTTATGTATGTCAATTTCTTGCTAATTGATAGTTAATTTTCAAAATTGATTTTCAGTTTAGCAATCTTCAAATACCTACTTCAATAACGGTAATAAGAGCGTCACAAAATAGTAAACGATGGGAGCGGTGAAAATATAACTGTCAGTTCGGTCTAAAATACCACCGTGACCGGGAATTAATTGTCCTGAATCTTTGACTCCAGCATCGCGTTTGAGCATGGATTCCGTCAAGTCGCCTAACAAGCTCGCAATCCCAATCAACAACCCCAAGGAAATACCAGTGAGTATGTAATGGGACCAATTTAAATAGTAAGCACCAGCCATTCCGACTGTGACACTTCCAGCAATCCCAAATACAGCACCTTCGACAGTCTTTTTGGGACTGATATCAGATAAATGGGTTTTGCCAAAGTATTTACCAACAAAATAAGCACCAATATCAGCAGCCCAAATACAGAAAAAAGCTAATAGGGTTACGTATAAACCCTGGGGTAGTGAAGTTATATTTGACCTTGAGAACAAATCACTCCAGGCAGAGGGAAAATAGCCGCTTAATGGCAAATTTGAGTGTGTCAAGCTATCAATTCCCCGCAATCGCACCCAGAAACTCGGTAAATAGCCAGTATAAAAGAAGCCTAAAATTGAAGCTGCAATATCAGCGATAGTGGCGATTTTGGGTTGAAACAGCAGGTAAAAGCAGATAAACGTACCAGCGAGAGGTAGTACAGCGTCAGCAAGAGTGACATTGACAGTAGAAATTGCCAATAGAGCCATGCTCACGGCAAGAGTAGTTTTGGCAGCAGGTGCAATACCTTTAGCACGAACAAGGTCAAAAAATTCATTTTGACCGAGAAACACAATAACTACATAAGTGAAAGTGAAGTACCAACCTCCCAATAGGGCTGTTGTCAAAGCGATCGCGATCGCAACAATTCCGCTAAGAATCCGAGTCCAAGGCATAATTATATTTTTGGATTTTGGATATTTAATTTTGGATATTTAATCTAAGATATTTAATCTAGGATATTTAATCTAATTTTTCACCACTGAGGATAAAGATAGGATCGACTGCGGTGAAAGTTTGAGAGAATCCGCGCATTTCCAGACGGTTAACGCTGGATTGAACGACTTCGATATTAATTGCTCGTAATCGAGCAAAGCTTTGAGAAATCGCATACAGACTCTCTAGATTAGCAGCTGTGGCGACAACTCGTCCTGATGGGGGTAAATAACTCCATGCAGTTTGGATAATATCAGCGATCGCTCGTCCACCTTCGATGCAAATGCGATCGGGTTTTTGCTGTAAGTCGTGAAGACATTCGGGGGCACTTCCTTCAATCACTTCGACATTTTTGACTTCAAAGCGATCGCAATTACGTCGAATCAAATTTGCTACTTCTTCATCACGTTCGACAGCCACAATTTTACCTTGTGGACACAGTAACCCTGCTTCTACGGGAATTGTTCCGGTTCCCGCTCCAATATCCCACAGCACGGAATCAGGTTTCAGTCGTAATTGGGAAAGTAACTGTAACCGAATTTCGCGCTGACTTAGGGGAATCCCTGGTAAATTCTCAAATAAATCATCGGGAATTCCAGGGGTAACAAAAGACCAAAGTTTAGAAGTCATAATAAAAATTCAGAAAAATTTCTGAATATCAAACATAATTGAATCGAACATAAACAAGCTTGGCATTTAAACTATTTTGGGGCAAATTTAGCTGATGTCAACAGATTCGTAATTTAAAAATGAATAGATATTTATACATGTGTGACAAAAGATTAGGACTTACGCAAACAAACCCAGTGTTTATGCAAAATCGTTGTTTTGACGAACTGTTTCTACGAAGAAAGCGGGTTTCTAGCTTGACGTACGTAAGTTCTAAAGATGATGAATTTATCCGCTTCTATCCCTGACTCCCTAAGGTTAATTAACTCAAAAACTATCTACCAATCATTAATCAAAAAATTTACTTCAATTCAACTTTATAAATATTCCCAACAAAATCAAGATTATACAAGTATTCTTTTTATCTCTATGTTATTGACGGAATAAGTAATTACATCTGGGTAAAATAGCTTTAACATGAAATTATAAACTCAATCGACTGACTCCATTATGAAAATAATCATCAAGGCGATTTTATTCGCTACTATCTTAACTTTATTTTCCCCTTCTTTAATCACTCCAGGTACAGCGACTACATCAGCGCCAAAATCAGCCTCAAAAAATGCCAATTTCAATCTAATTCGAGATGGCAAAGGGAATATTACAGAAATCACTAATTTAACGATAGATAACCAACGCTATAACATTAAATTTATCTATGGAAGTTTTAGAGAAATCTATAAATCCAATATAGCACCAACATTTTGGCAAAAACCCGAAGCTGCGACCAAAGCAATCGATGCCATCAACACAGCTTTGAATTCGCGCAAACTGAATTCCTTTAAACTAGGGGTTATTCCTAGTAGGTATGAATCGGTGAAATTCGCGGGAAGTGGCGATAGTTTCATCATTCCCGTTACGAGCGATCGCATAGTCAGGCAATATGGCAATCAACGTACTGAGAATACATATATAACTGGTATTTTAAGTAGTTTTGAAAATCAGAAAAAAGCCTGGATTAAAGATTCATTTATCGGTTTCTCTTTAACCCCAAATACACCTTTTACATATGTTCAATTCAGCCCGATTGTTCCTGTTGGTAATCCAAATTTACCGGAAAAAGTAAAATAGAAAACATGTGTATAGTAGTTGCATTAATTACAGATTCAATTAAGCGGATGATTAATATGTGAGTACATAATTATACAACTTCAACTTTGCCATAGATAGATATTATACTACGAATATTTTTTAAGAGCGATCGCACTATAATTAGTAATTAAAAATCCTCGCCAAAAATCTTAAAAGGCTATATATTATGTCTTTGTTGAAGATATATTTGGAACATGCGAGTACTATTTCTCAATAACTGCCCAACTGATTTACTGTGGAGTGAATGGTTAGAGAAGAAGTCACCAGGGCAACACCTATGGGGAATCAACCATTTATCTGAGTATGGTATTTATGTTGATGTTTTACCTTACAGGAAATACAAATTCTTAAAGAAAATTAGTCATAAAATTAAACTGTTGGGTGACTTAGATCAACAACTGAGGACACTACCAAATTTGAGTAAGTATGATGCGGTTTATTGTGGTTGTCAGCACGACACACTAGTATTAGGCTTGATGAAAAGACTGGGATTAATTAGTGTTCCAATCGCCATAATTGTACATCATTGCATCAAACCCATTTTTAGAAACAAATTATTGTTTAACTTATTTTATAGCAGCAATGATAAATTTATTTGTTTGAATGAGATTGTACACCATCAACTAATTGAAGATTTTCAGATACCCCCGGAAAAGGTAACGATGTTAGAGTGGGGAGTCGATACTGATTTTTATAATTTAGATGCTGACAAAAATTTTTCCCAGGAATCACCATTTATAATTACTGCGGGACGAACCTTACGCGATTTTAATACTTTAATAAAAGCTTTTCCTAATAGTCCTTACCATCTGAAAATATATTGTACTCAAGATGCGGAACCAACGCTCAAAAATATTCCTGCTAATGTAAATATCTACAGCCAAAAAAGTTATTATCATCGCGAGAAATTCTTCCAGAATATCAAAAAGCCTTTGCAATTGCCGTACCAATGGTAGAGAAAAAAGAACAATTGATTGGCTTAACAAGTTTATTGGATGGGATGGCAGTTGGTAAACCCATCATTATGACGCGCAATCAACTTGTAAATATCGATATTGAAAAAGAGCATATTGGTATTTGGGTAGAACCCGGTGATGTCAAAGGTTGGGAAAATGCGATCGCATATCTCTTTGAGCATCCCGAAGAAGCAGAAGCAATGGGTAAACGAGCCAAAAAATTATGCGAAACAAAGTACAATACCCATATTTTTGCCGCAAAATTAGCCTGCGTATTCAACGATATTCCACCAAAAAATAACTAATCTAGAACTTATACACTGTACAAGTTGCTTATGGTGTGTATTGACGCGAAACTTTGCCATGGAGATACTCCCCTGTGGCAAGATTTCACGTAAATAGGCAATTTACAGCTTCGATTAGCGTGAATTTGATGGTCAATTGTGGCGACATTGTAGGGGTTTAACAGTGCTAAACTAACGTGAGTTCGATGAATAAAATATGACCTCTCTCCAAACCTCTCTCCTGCAATGAGAGAGGCTTAAATGCCTAATTTCACGTAGATTCTTATCCCTCCC
>JAAUPE010000240.1 GCA_012034595.1 Calothrix sp. CSU_2_0
GTCGCTGCAAATGCAGGGTAAACTTTTGACCATTCATATGCTGATGCACCACCACCAAAAATTATGAAGAAAAATTAATGGTGGTAAATCTTGGTTATCTTCTCCAGATTTCAACCAAAATGTTTGTGCTTGGGTATAGTAAACCATTCTCCCCAGCGATGTTTGAACTGATTTTTGTTTAAATCCAGGTGGTTGAAATTGAAGCATAACTAATTTTCACAAAAACGATCGCATTTATTCACATTTTTAACTACATTTATCTGCGGTTAATTAACTCAATAATAAGAACTTTACGTACAAACACTCAAACCATTTAAAACTTACAATTACTGGGGGAATTTTCATCGCACCACAAAGACTTATCCGCACTAGGAGGAACTAAAACCCTTATCCCTCCAGGAACAACTTCAAAATTCATTGGTGTAGTACCCAAATAATCCCCATCAACCTGCACAGGAAAAGTTTTCTTCCCCTTAATCTGGACTTTTTGCGCTCGATAATACTCCACCTTCGGATCGCGGTTATAGCGTCGTGTAAAAACAGACAACAAACGCAATGGAGCAACTAACATACTACGTCCTTTAATAATGCAAACATCCAGCAAACCATCATTCACAACAGCATGTGCCGTTAACTTAACCACACCACCATAAAGTTGACTATTCCCAATCACCACCAATAAAACCCGTCCCCGAATCCGCTTACCATCGATACGGATATGGCTTTTAATACCTTGGAAGCACCAAGCCAATTGTAAAGCCTGTTTAACATACGCGATCGCACCCAACATTTTCTTTTCTCTGGGATTGATAATCGCCGTAACCGCAGCATCAAAGCCGATTCCAGCCATTAATAAGAAATAACGTGTTCCCGCTTTGCCAACGTCGATTTGTTCAATTTGCGCTTTTAAAAAAGCCATCGCAGCACGTCGCAAATCCATCGACAAACCTAACTCCCTTGCCCAAATATTCACCGTCCCAATCGGTAAAACAGCCAAAGCAGTACTAGTTCCCACTAAACCATTTATCACCTCATTTACCGTACCATCACCCCCAGCAGCCACAACTACATCAAACCCTTTACTTGCTGCATTTCGCGCTTGTACAGTTGCATCACCAGGAGCTTGAGTTGGAAGTAGTTCGACAACCCAACCGTGATTTTGCCAAATTTCGGCAGCACTTTCGAGAGTTTGCTTCAGATTATATGCTTGACCTGCAAAAGGGTTAAACAAGATTAAAACGCGGGGTTGTGATGGTAATGCAGTACCCATGAGTCAAATTCCAATGTCGAGAGGTTGGTGTCGGTAGTTGACATGATAGCTACTATTAACTATTTGTATACCTATCCAATTTAGTTTAATTTCTCTCTTTTATTTTCCCTTTATTTCTTAAACAATGGCTGTAGTACTCGCAACTCCAATGGTTAATGTTGCGGTTTGTCCACGTTGGGGTTCTCCCAGCATGACTATCGAGCAACTGAGTTGTCTTGCTAGCTGAGTTGTAACATCACTAATTGCGACATCCCCCGGTATAGTTTTGCTACGGTTGAAAGGTAATACCACTAGGTCATAGAGCCTTGCAGCTTGGAGAATTGCTTGGGCGACGTTTTCGTGGGCGATAATTTGAATATCTGGTGGATTTGATGGTGCTACTTTTGCTACTACTAAGGCTAATTGAGAACGTCTAGCAGCGATTTTACTCGAACTGGTGCGTCGTTCGCAGACGTTTAACACTGTCACCTGAGCTTGATTTGCCTCTGCCAAAATTTGGGCAAAGTGTACGGGTTGCAGTGTTGGTGACATTAAGTTTTCGAGCGGCACTAATATTCGCTGAATTTTGTTTGGGGATTCGACCAGTCTGGTTACAGCGACTGGACAGTGGGATGACCAGAGAACACTATCAATCACATTCCCAAATAACTTTGCCCGCAATCCCGTGCGTTTTCCCCAGCCCATAACGATTAAACTTGCTTTTTGCTCCCTGGCTGCGCGACTTATTCCTTGAGCAAAAGCATCATGATACGTAACAACGGATCGGAATCAACATTTAAAACTCGTGATAGAGCATTTGCCCTAGCTAACAACCGTTCGCTACGTTGTAGGGATGCTTCCAACTGCGGTGCATCCATATGAGCTGCTGCGGTTGCGATCGCAAGAGGAATAATTTTGCCGTTAGACTGTTTTGCTAGCAATGCAGCCATCTCAATCAAATATTGCTGGGTATGAGGATTGTAAATTGGCACAACAATTTTTTCGCGATCGCTGCCCGAACCAGTAGATGGACATACTGACTGTAACCCGGAATGGATTTTGGCAAGGGAGGAATTTAAACTTAAACCCACCGCAACCCGACTGGTAATTAATGGTCCTAATGTCGAAGTCACTAGCATCAAAATAATAACGCTTGTGAGTAAGGTTTCTGACAGCACACCTGTACGATATCCAACCAATGCAGCTGCCAGTGTTGCCCCAACTTGCGGAATCGACAACGACCACATCGTCACAGCTTCTTGCCAATTGTAACGATAAATCAGTTTTGCGAGTAATGCGGCAATGAATTTGCTGACTATTAAACCCGCGACAATAAATAATGTTAATTGAACTGCATTAATATTCCGAGTCAATGCAGCCAAATTCACCAAGAGTCCCAAGTTAACGAAGAAAATAGGAATGAAAAGAGCGTTACCAACAAATACGACTTTTTCTTTAACTGGTCCTTCTCCCAAGGTTTCATTAACCGCTAACCCTGCCAAAAATGCACCAACAATCTTTTCAACCCCAATTAATTGTGCCCCTACCGCAGCCAAAAATACCGCCAGTAGTACAAACAAAAATTGATTGCCTTCATCCTCTCCTGACCTTCTAAAAAATTCCTTACCTGCCCAATCAAATCCGACTAAAACCACTGTCGCGTATATGGTCAGCCAACCCAACAAAGTAATTAGATTGGAAGGATTTAGTTGACCTGTATGTACAGCAAGGCAAACCCCTAACAACAATAAAGCACTAATATCGGTAAAAACAGTAGCACCAATAGTCACCGTCACAGCTTCATTACTAACTACCCCCAAACGATTAATAATTGGATATGCCAGTAAGGTATGGGAAGCAAATAAAGAGCCAATGAATATTGATGCATTCCAGTCAAATCCAAAAATTCGTCCAACGAAAATACCGACAACTAAAGGAACTCCAAATGCAAAACTGCCAAAACCCAAAGAGCGATTTGTAGTGTGACGAAACTGATTGATATCGATTTCGAGTCCGGCAACGAACATCAGGTAAACTAAGCCAATCTCCGATAGCAATTTCATCATTGCCGAATTGGAATTGATTATATTCCAACCATGCGGTCCCACTACAACCCCCGCAATTAACAAACCCACCATTCCCGGCAGTCGCAATCTTTCAAAGATTATCGGTACGACTAAAATGACTACCAATAAGATAGCAAAGGGAAAAATAGGTTCCTTGCCGAGAACTTTGGTTGTAGGTTCTAGAGCAAGTAGTTGGGAGATAAATTCCATAGGTTGGTCTGGGGGAATGGGGTCACGAATGGTCGGGAAGCTGTAAACTTTACAACTGGAGAAAATCCTCCGTGGCAAGATTTACGTAAGCCTTGGGGAAGCAATGGACTTTACCCTACTTTCGTCGGGAAACTTGTGTCATTATGACAGGGCTGTAAAATATTCTTTTCCTATTTATATTGTACTTTTAATACCTATGGGTGTATCTGACTCAGTATAAACCGCAGGCGATCGTAATCATCTTTTAGAAGTATACTCAAAGTTCTTCCAGCTTGAATCAGCCAGTCACGGTCGGCTTTGCGTAGTTGGTAAACTTCGCGAATTGCGGCTCCAATCAAAGACTCGACTGGGGCGTTACTCAAGGAAAGTAAAGTCTGTAAAAAATCTAACGAGGAAGTAAATTTAACAATATTTTCGGGTTCGCATCGATAAACCGCTTGGTGGATTTGTGGGGGGCGTGGCGGTAAATACTGATACACATTATTTCGAGAACTACCTTTAACTGCTGGTGTTTCAAAACCAACGATCGCAGCGCGAAATTCAGTTTTCAGCATGGCGAAGATTTGGGGTTGTTCTTCCCGCAGGTCAGTCAGCGACATTCCCAAAGCCCTTGCTCTGTGTACGGAATCGATAGGGGAAGTAGTAGCGTGGTACACTACCGCATAAATTTGATTACCCGATTCCTCATCTTGCGAATTAATCCAACTACCAAAAGGAGGCATCGAAGGAAACCTCAAGTCATCAGGTTCGAGACATTGGGCTAAAAACTCAGTCGTTGTCGTTTCAATCACCTCTGCAATGTGATTGGGGTTGCGATCGCGACTATCGAATTGTGGCAAGGGAAGGCGCATAGTAAATTAAGTTAAGAGTTATGAGTTATGAGTTATGAGTTGAAGAAGTAATTGTTTGCAACCGAGAATACTGTAGGGGCAAACGGTTGTTTGCCCTGATTTAATTAGGGTTGTTTGCCCTGATTTGATTGCGTTCAAATGAGAAGCACTATATTAACTCTTAACTCCTAACTAAAAAACTATTTAGCTTTTTTACGACCTGCTGTCACCTCAACAAGTTCCAATTCCGATAAGCGAAAAGTAATTAATTTATCCCAATTGCCACCTTCAAACAAGACTGCAACCTTACCATCACTCACCCGTTGGACAAGTCCCTCAAAGCGATAGTAGGTATCGGCAGGATTTTTGACACGAACTGTTGCTCCAGGCAGAATCATCGTTTTGACCTTTAAGTTTCCTTTCTTATAGCTTAATGCTTGTTAGTGGTTTGTTGGAATAAGAATAGAAAATAGGGAGTAAGGAATAAAGTAATTACTTAATGCCCCATTCCCTATTCCCTATTCCCTATTCCCAATACTTCTTGCGAGTTCGATAATTAGCAACAGATTCAACGATACCCAAAGAAATAAAGTTAGTTAACATAGCTGTTCCACCGTAACTCATCCAAGGTAACGGGATGCCCGCAACCGGAGCCATTCCTACATTCATACCTACATTAACAATCGTTTGGAACACAATCATTGACAAAACGCCAATTGCTAATAAAGAACCAAAATTATCTTTGGCGGTTTGAGCAATATGCAACAGCCGCAAGCAAACTATAGCAAACACCGATAGTAATATTAAGCAACCAATAAAGCCAAACTCTTCCCCAACTGCCGAGAAAATAAAATCTGTATGCTGTTCGGGAACGAAGTTTAATTGGGTCATCGGACCTTTATTTAAACCCCAGCCAAACCATTGCCCTGCACCAATTGCAATTCTGGATTGATATTGGTGATATCCACTTCCTAGCAGATCGGCTTCGGGGTTAAGGAATGATGTTAATCGGTTTTTTTGATATTCCTTTAAAACGTGGTTCCATAGAAAAATACCTAATTCCCCACCTAACATATTCAGCACCCAAGAACCAATCGCACTTAAACCATATCGTCGCCAAGGTAAAGTTTGCCAGCCAACAACAGCCATACCCACAGCCCAAATTAAACCCAAAGGACCAAAAACTAAATCCTTGGAGAAGGCAATTGTAAAGGGCCATTGGATGCTAAACAAAATAGCTGCGATAATTGGTGAAACCATCAGCACCAACCAGCCAGGATTTGCATTTGCCCAATACAACATTCCCAAAACGATCGCACCGAATACCAACGATGTCGCTAAGTCGGGCTGTAGGAATACTAAAACCCAAGGTACTGCTGTAAACGCTAATGCCCGAAATACCACAGGTAAAGTAGAGGCGGTAGTTTTATGTAGCAGAGCTGCTAGGGTAATAATCATGAAGATTTTGGCAAATTCAGAGGGCTGAAACCTAAAGCCAAAAACGTTAACCCACCGTTGTGCCCCTTTGGCAGTACTACCGACAATCTCTACCGCAATCAAACTAAAGTTGGTGATGCCGTAAAGTACCCAATGGATTTGCAGTAAATTTTCATAGCGAATCCGAGCCAGAAATAGGGTAATAACCGCTCCGATTCCCGTCAAAGCCCAATGCAACAAAGATTTGTCGATTATTCCTTGTGCTAACTCCGTACTGAAAATCATGACTCCGCCGAAGCCGCTAATCCCCATTACTAACAAAAATAGTAACCAATCAACCTGTTGCCAGGGTTTAATCCAGTAATTCCAACGCGACTGAGGACGCGAAGCCTTTTTTAAGAACATTGTGCGATTTTAGACTTTAGCTTATATAGATTTTAAATTTAGTCGGCATTTAAATCTGTATTCCCAGGTATAACCTGAGAACCAGAATGAAATTGTTTTTTATGCTAAAGCTGCAACCGATACTTTTCCGGCAACATTAAGTGCGATCGCATATAAGGCTTTAGCACTGGGGGAATCGGGGTCTGCTGCAACAATTGGCACACCATTATCGCCTCCAATCCGCGTAGATATCTCTAGAGGGATACATCCTAGCAATGGGACTCCCAACTCCGCAGCTGTCTTCGCACCGCCGCCGGAACCAAAGATATCATATTGTTTTTCGGGCATATCGGGGGGAATAAAATAGCTCATGTTTTCGACGATTCCCAAAACGGGTACATTCAATTGTTGGAACATCCGCAATCCTTTACGGGAATCCAATAAGGAGACTGTTTGCGGTGTCGTTACAATTACTGCTCCTGCCATCGGTACTGCTTGTGTCAATGTTAACTGAGCATCACCAGTTCCGGGGGGCATATCAACAATTAGATAATCAAGTTCTCCCCATTCTACTTGGTATAAAAACTTGCGAATAATCCCATTGAGCATGGGACCACGCCAAATTACAGGTTGGTCTTTGTCAATCAAAAAAGCCATTGAGACTAATTTGACACCATGATTAAATGCAGGTTCTAAAATTTCGCCGTTAGGGCTGGAGCGAACAACGAGTTTGGCATCGGCTAGTCCTAACATTGTTGGGTCGTTGGGTCCGTAAATATCAGCATCCAGCAAGCCAACTTTCGCACCAGTCTGAGCTAATGCCACAGCAATATTGACGGCAACGGTGCTTTTACCAACTCCACCTTTACCGCTCGAAACTGCAATAATATTTTTAACTCCGGGAACTCCTGTGCGATCGGCAACGCTTTTTTGCTGTGGAGTTTCCGCAGTGACTTCAACAGCAACGCTAGTCACCCCTGGTAAAGTTTTTACAGCTTTTTGGCAGTCCTCAACGATAAATTCGCGCAACGGACAAGCAGGGGTTGTTAGGACTAAAGTCAAGCTAACTTTGCCACTGTCGTCTATTTTGACGTTGCGAATCATGTTTAGTTCCACAAGACTTTTGCGAAGTTCTGGATCTTGTACTGGTCGCAAAACTTCGAGAACTGACTGGGAATTTAAGATTGTGTTCATAAGTTTCTCCACCCTTACCGCCGCAATATTTATTTGCTTTATGCCAATTCCTAACTACTTGAATCTTAAACTGTTTAAGGTTCGGTTTGAGACTTGGTAAGGGCGATCGCACATTAGAGGTTTGCTTTTGGGTTTGTAAACACGACAAACCCAGGGAAGTCGGGTTCCTCCCCCACGATAAACCCCTAACTCAGCACGACTAAACTAGTAACCCGACTTCTAACCCCACGCAAAAACCCCCAAACAACCCCACATAAAATCACAGCATCAAGTATCTGGTGATGGGAGAAACTGGTTTCTGTAAGAGGGTGTTTATTAATAAAAAATAAAGGACACCGCAATCATTTCTCAGAACAAGCTACAGCATGATAGATATAGCTACTCACATTATTCCAAAAAAAGCGCCCCTCGAATGAGAGACGCTTTTTTAAATTCTATTTAAATCAATCGTTGAGACTTGAATCTAAATCTTAACCGTTGATAGCAGGAGCAGAGATTGCAACAGGTGCTTCTGTTCCAGCAGCCAAGTCAAGAGGGAAGTTGTGAGCATTACGCTCGTGCATTACTTCCATACCTAAGTTAGCTCGGTTGA
>JAAUPE010000241.1 GCA_012034595.1 Calothrix sp. CSU_2_0
CATCCTTGACGCTGCGACATCAATCAATGATTTGCGCGTTCCACCTGGTAATCGTTTAGAAAAACTAGTTGGCGATCGCATTGGACAGCACAGTATTCGTATTAACGATAAATGGCGAATTTGCTTTGTTTGGACAGACGAAAATAATGCTGCTGATGTTGAAATAGTCGATTACCACTGAACATAGGTCAATAATTATGAACAACAATCGTCTACAAAATATCCATCCTGGCGAAATCCTCCAATTAGAATTTTTAGAACCCCTGAATATTACCCCCTATCGTCTGAGTAAAGATATCGGTGTAGCCCAAACGCGAATTAGTGAGATTTTATCTTTTAAACGTAGTATTACAGCAGATACAGCTTTGCGTTTGTCCCGATATTTTGGTAACAGCGCTCAATTTTGGCTAAATTTGCAAGCACAATACGATATTCGTCAGGCGATCGCAGAAAACGCAGAAGTATATAATCAAATACGTCAACTTCCGTTTAACGATGTAGCCTGAATATTCGGTTAACAGCCAGAAAAAGAAAAAATTTCTAGTCCACAGGATTTACCGCAAGCCAGGTAAGTAAATCATCTAGCCCTGCAAAATCTAACAAAGCTTCGCCAAGCGTTTCTAATTGATTTACAGAAAGAGATTGAATCTGTTCCCGTGACGATTGGGGTAACTCTCCGAACCGCTTTTGTAGTTGACGTAGCACAAGAATTTGCGCTTGTTTTTGCCTACCTTCTTGCTCCCCGCGTTCGTAGCCAATGCGCTCACCAGATGTTACATAGCTCATAGTACGCTCCTGCTCAAACTGTTTAAATTCTTGCCATTAAGCTACATCAAATCTTCTTCAGCTAAATCAGCTATTTTCATTAATGCTTTTAAAGTTCCAACTTTGAGGTCTTTATTTTTATGTACGGAAATTGAAAGTATTTTATCAAAATCAGGATTTTGGTAGATGTGATGGCTACCTGTAGTTCTCTGTAAAATCCAGCCTCGCTACTCGACAATTTTACACAACTGCTTACCAGAGAATGATTTCATACCGCAATCTCAACAATTTGAGCATTTGATTCCAGCGAGTGAGTGCTATTTGCAACTTCTAGCCATCCTTCAATTGCATCTTTTAAATTTGTTAATACTTCTTCCATTGTGTCACCTTCAGTTATACAACCAGGAAGTGCTGGAACTTCTGCCCAATAACCACCTTCTTCTGCCGGATGAATAATTGCTTTAATTTTCATAGATTTTTATGTTGTAATATGCCCCTATTTTAAAAGATGGGGTAATTTTTCGGCGAACCTACTAAGCTACCCCACCCTAATTGATATTTGGATACCGTCACCAACATCACAGGAACAGGTCTGGACTCTTCTTTGGCACGCTCGATGCATTCCCATACACCGACTCTGGCACAGAAGAGCGCTCGACGAAAATACACCACACACAACACGAAAACCGATATTGTTGTTATCGTTGTCGGGGTTGTTGTTGTTGCGATAAGCAGAACGGCAATTTTGAGGATTGTTGTTCCACGAACCACCGCGCAGCAGCCGGAGTTGCCCATCCCTTCTTTACTCCCTCGTCCAAGCAAGGGTAGCAAATATCTTTTGGCGTAATTGCCTAGTATCTCCATGTTCTAAATGGGCAAACCAACTTTGAATTGACTGGGATACTTTTTCTGAGCTAATTTTACCGCAAATGTAATCTCTTTGCATTTTTTTTAGTCTGCGTTTTGCCCTTCGTAGATTTTCTGTACGTACTCGAATAAAGTTTGGTAAAACACGAAACCCAACGAAGTTTGCCCCATATTTGGTTTCAAATAATTGGCTTTTAATAGGATGAATTTTTAATCTTAATTTATTGTTTAAATATTCTTCGATGGCTATTCGTACTTCAGCTAAAAAATACCAATCATCGGCAAAAAAAGCAAAGTCATCGACATAACGTAGATATTTCCCAACTTTTAATTCTTCTTGGACAAAATGGTCAAAACCATTAAGATAAACATTAGCAAAAAACTGGCTGGTGAGATTACCAATTGGTAATCCACGTCTGCGTTCTAGTGGTGCTAATAAATCATCTCCCTGAAAATGTTCGATTGCTGGTAGCTGTTCGTTACTATTATCGATGATGGTATCAATTAACCAGAGGGTATCTGGACATTTGATTTTTCGGTTGATTAAATTTTTGAGAATTTCATGGTCGATACTGGGGAAATATTTTTGAATGTCGCACTGAAGCACATAGCGACTTTCACGGGCAAATTTGGTAAATCTATGCAAAGCGCGATGAGTTCCAAACCCAGCCCGATTAGCGTAGGAATCAGCAATAAATGTAGGTTCTATAATGGGGACAATTATATTACATAAAGCATGATGAACTACTCTATCTCTATAGGGTGCGGCTGAAATCATCCGACTTTTTGGTTCTTTAATGTAAAAGGTTCTGTAATCACCTGGTTGATAGGTTTTATTAGTTAATTCTTGTTGTAACTTTATTAATTCTGCTTCGAGGTTATAATTAAATTCCAAGATATTTTCTCGAAAGCGTTTACCTTTCTCTGCTTTTTTAGCAGATAATAAAATATTTTTAAAATCAATAATTTGAGGATAAAGATTACCGCGACGTTTCATATTATTTGGGACTGCTATTTATTTATATCCCTGACTTAATTTAAAGGATATGAACAAATTACTGAAGCTTATTTTGTTGTTTAATCCAACCACCTAATTCTGCACCTATTTCGTTAATTGATTTAACTGCATATTCGTAGCGATTGACTGGAGTCAATTTAAAATCTAGCAACAATCTTGTTTGATAACGCAAAATATCAAGTTGAGTATTTAATGCTTCTAGTTGTGTAATTTTATCCTTAGCATAGCGAGCTATAATTAAGCCTTCTAGTAAATTGTACAATCCATTTATCATCCTATCTCCCAAAGTAAATTTATGTGTCTTGGGTATACGATTTAGAATGGGAATATACCATTTAATTAAATCGTATGTATGCTGAATTATTGGCAATTCATCCATTTAAAGTTATTAATTATTAATTATCATTTAGTAGAATAAATCAAACGAGAGTGCTATGTATGTTATGTTTTATCAAAATTTATCAAGTTTTATCAAATTAAAATCAAAAAACTTCAAGTTTATTTGAGAAACTCAATTTTTTGATAAAAAAATTCGATCGTTCCGCTCCGCTACACTTTATAAGGGTAAAGAATAAAAGAGCAAAGGGTAAAAGTGCAAAAGTGTCAAGGGTTAAGAAGAGACCTCGACGAAAATACACCACACACAACACGAAAACCGATATAGTTGAGACCGTAGTCGGGGTTGTTGAGGTAGCGAGAAGCAGAACGGCAATTAAGAGGATAGCTGCCCCACGAACCACCGCGCAGCAGCCGGGACTGATTATCATTGCTATTATTATCTATCCACGCACTGTCATCTGTTGGTGCCCCTTTATAATTGGAATGCCATTGGTCTGTACACCATTCCCACACATTCCCGTGCATATCAAATAATCCAAAGGCATTCGCTACGCCAAAACTACCTACTTCAGTTGTTTCTCGTCTGTTTGTTCCCTTTACTCCAGCACCATAAGTATATTCAGCGTTATAGTTAGCTAATTCCGATGTAATTGTTTCGCCAAAGTGAAATGGAGTGGTTGTTCCTGCACGACAAGCATATTCCCATTCCGCTTCTGAGGGGAGACGATAGGGTCTTTTTGTGTATTGAGTGAGGCGATCGCAAAACTCCACCGCATCAAACCAAGATACACACTCTACTGGGCGATTTTCTCCTTTAAATCTAGATGGATCGGGTTTGAGTTCGCGATTGACTTGGGGAAGAGAAGCTACAAATTTCCACTGCGCTTGGGTTACTGGATATTTACCCATGAAGAACGTGGGAACAGTGACTTCGTGTTGTGGACGTTCATCATCACTACTTCCTTTTTCGGTTTCTGGCGCACCCATTGTAAAACGACCAGAGGGAATCTGTACCATTTCTAGAGCAATTTCATTGCCTTTATTCTCTAAATATTCAATAAAACCATAAGCTTGCTGACGACGACGGTTAATTATTAACTCTGTCTTGCGCTGGAATAAACCTGGTTTTTTAACTTCGATCGCAGCGACTTCAAATTCAAAGGGTTGGAGATTAATAGCTGGAGTTGTTTCATCCTCGGTTTTCCCATCTTCAAGGACAATATTGGCAATTTCAAAATCAAAGGTTTGCAGTGGTGGAAAACCTTCAAACTGAGTAGAAATATCGCCTATCTCTTCCTGAGTCCTACCTGATGGCAAAAATATCTCTAATGACGGTAATTCTTCCCCTGCTACGGAATAGGAGCGACGTAAATCTGTGCGATCGATATCCTCGGCGTTATTTAATACCCTACTTACTAAACGAGCATATTCCACCAAATTTTCATAAGCACTTAACTGGGGGGCAAGTTCTTGGGTAATTTTCGCTAACCGTGCCATTTCCGAACGATTTACCAAACCTGTCGCTATGGCAGTGTTTACAGCTACAGCATCTTTAAAGGCTTGAGTAATTTCACTAATCGCTTTTTCTCGCTGTTCATCCAGATATACCATTGCTGCCCATTGCTGTGTCTGTAATTCCTTGGGGCTAATATAGGGATTGTTTTGAGCTAAATATTTAACATAGTTAATTAAACCTTTGGCAACAAGTTGCATCTGTTCGATACCCAATTCCTCTTGCATTTTCCCCAGTAAATAGGCACGAACGGCTGTATCCATCGCGTAAAGTTCGTATCCTACTTGACGACATAAGTCGGATAATAATAAATCGACTTCCGCTACCCAAGGTATGTTTGCATCTCGGAGAAATTCTACACGCAAGTAATTTACCAATTCAGGGGTTAAAACCAGGGGTAGTGCGGTATGGTAAGCTAACAGGCGATAAGATTCATCAAAGCGGTTGATAAATCGCTCTACAATTTGTCTGGCTCGTTCTGTATCCTGTTCTGGGGTAAACAAATTAGCAGTATTCATCACCTGGGTTTGATTTAATTCCTCGGTACTATAATTTTGCTTGTTGTTTTTGTGCGATCGCTTTATTCTGTATCCTAATTCCGGGATTATCAAGGGGAATATTGATGAAATACCATCAACCATTCATCATGGGACTGCTAATTTCTGCTTTTAGCCTGCTGTTTATATCTCCAGCGCAAGCGGAAGCCAAAATTACCTCTACTCCAACAAATTTGACTGTAGCAGAAAAACGATGTTTTTTTAACCAATTAGGTTGTGTTAAAGTCAAACGCAATTTATTATTACGTTCTAGCCAAGAAATTAACAATATCAAAATAGTTAGTCTCGATTTAAATCGTACAGATGGTGCTAAGGTATTCCCCGCAAATTCCCTGAAAGTAAATTTATTAAATACTGCTATATCTGGAACTAAACTACAAGCGAATCAACCAGTATCCATTCCCCTAGAATTTGATTTTAAACAAGTTTCCAGTGGGGAATTTAGCGGCATTTTACTGATTATTTCCCCAGATAGCGAAATCACAATTCCCATAACTGTAAAAGTCAAAGACCACTGGTTAATACCATTGTTAGTATTATTATTAGGTGTCGGTTTAGGAATAGCTATTTCCACCTACCGTGCAGAAGGAATAAACCGCGATGAGGTTTTAGTACAGGTTGCTCGTCTCCGTAACAAGATGCGTGCTGACGATAAATTAGATATTGGATTTAAAAATAAAATTGAAGCCTATTTAATCGAAGTTGAAACAGCTTTAGAAAACAAACGCTGGCAAATAGCACAGGATGCGGTAGTCAAAGCTCAAACTATTTGGGATAAATGGCGCAAGGATAAACAAGATTGGCTAGACTTATTAAATGCTGAATTTAACTTGCGTCAGCGTCTTCAAGAAGAAAATCCCAGCAGCAAGATACCTTACTTAGAAGAATTAAATTGGGAAATCGACAAAATCCAACGAGAAAGAGCCAACCAAGAGAATCCGCAACAAGTTAGTCAGTCTTTACAAAATGTTCGCAAGCAGCTTAATAATTACCTTTTAGGAAAAACCCAATCGGAAGAATTTAACGAATTGGTCAATAAAATTCCCACATCGGCATCAACAAAAGAAGAAAAATGGAAATTAGAAGCAGCAAGCTTACAAAAAGAATTACGTAATCTTTCTCCCAGTAATTCGGATTCTTTTAAAGAATGGCAGACAAATATTAAAACTAAAATTAATGATTTGATTACAGATATTCAGCAAGAACCTACAGATTCATCTACAAATCCAGAAAATATACAAAAAGATATATCAGTTATTTCTCGAAATATTAATAATCCAAGTATTACAAAACCCCTGCAACCAGTTCCCAACACTCACCCTTTAGAAATTGATACTTCGGAAAAAATATCTCGTTATCGCTTGCGATTTTTTAATGTTTTCAGTTATTTAATTGCGATTTTCCTTTTAGGAGGTGCGGGGTTTACTCAGTTATATGCAGTAAATAATACCTTTGGTGCGAATGGATTGACTGATTATTTTGCGTTATTAGCTTGGGGTTTTGGTGCAGAAGCAACCCGTGAAAGTGTGACTAAGGTATTACAGGAATGGAAGTCAACGGGGGTGAAGCAGAAAGGTTAAAGAAGTGACATACTCCCAAGTCCGCAGACCATGCGAAAACCAACATTACTGAAGATATAGTCACGCCTATCATAACCGTTACGGTACGCACAACGGCAGTTATCAGGAAAGTAGTTCCAAGAACCACCCCGCAATGTTGTGGACACTTGATAGGTATTATCATTTTCTATCAAAAAAGGGCTTCCATCTGTTGGTGCATCTTCATAATCATTATGCCAATCGTCGAGACACCATTCCCGCACATTCCCGTGCATATCATATAGTCCAAAGGCATTTGCTACACCAAAACTACCAACTTTTGTTGTTTCTTGACGATACATTCCTTTTTGACCAGCACCATAAATATATTCAGCGTTATAGTTGGCTAATTCGGATGTAATTGTCTCACCAAAGTGGAATGGAGTAATTGTACCTGCACGACAAGCATATTCCCATTCTGCTTCGCTGGGGAGACGATAATTTTTGCCCGTATATTGGGAGATGCGATCGCAAAATTCCACCGCATCAATCCAAGATACTTGCTCAACTGGACGATTATCTCCTTTAAAATGAGATGGATCGGATTTTAGTACGTGATTGACTTGCGGGAGAGCAGCAACAAATTTCCACTGTGCTTGGGTTACTGGATACTTACCCATGAAGAAGCTGGGAATGTTTACTTCGTGTTGGGGACGCTCACTATCTCTACTTCCTTCTTCGCTGGCTGGTGCCCCCATAATAAAGCTTCCTGCGGGAATTTCCACCATTTCTAAGGTAATATCATTGCCCAAATGTTCGACAAAATATCTGGCATTGCCACGACTCCGGATTATCTCAGTTTTATAACTATCGCCAATTAACCCAGTAAGTCTTCGTCTTTGTTTAACCTCAACCTTCGCTGTTTCAAATTCAAAAATATTTAATTCAGGCAACAAATTAACAACTTTAGAACCAGAAGAAACAATCTGACGATACAATTTATCACCAGCTTCTAATAAGCGTCCAGGACGACCCCGTGTTTCTATAAATAGCTGCCTCATTTGCTCTTGGCTAAATTCTACTCCCGTATCTACCAAGTAATGATTGAAAAAAGCTGTTGTTACTTCAAGTGAAAAAGGCTCAACATTTAGCGTAGTCAAAATATTATATAAAGGCGAAGTACCTGTTGATATATCAGGAAACAAAATATCCAATGGAGAACGACCCGCTATTATCAACTTGAGAGGTTCATCAATACCATCTGCTAATCCTCGTAATAGTGACCTAATGTTGCTTGTAAAAGCAGAATCATCCAATTTTTCGATT
>JAAUPE010000008.1 GCA_012034595.1 Calothrix sp. CSU_2_0
ACCGGGAAGATCGAGCTGTCGTACTCGAACCCGGGCCTCCGCCAGCACGTCGATCGCCCAGCCGGTCTTCGAATCGCCGTCGATGGCGTTCTCTTGCAGTTTTCGCTCGTCGCCGATCACGCCGACAATCGTTCGATAGGTGCCGCGGCTCAAATGGGCCTGCATTCCCAGTTCCTCGACCCGCTTCAAGACGTGCTGGATCTGTTCTTCGGTCGCGCCGGATTCGAGGACCTCTCGAACCGCATCCGCGATTACCGGGCGAAGCCGCGTAAAACCTGCTGAGCGGGCCGCCCGACACCGGGCGACAGCATCCAGGCCACGCACTCGCAGACGTACTATCTCGCGACCGCCGCGCTGGCGGAACTGGCGGGGATCGATTGCCGTGGATTGCGACCTCGCGCGCATCCAGCGCGACGACGTGCAGAATGAGGGTCGGCCACGAAGCGGCGTCCAGCTGCCTCTCGCTGGTGATCCGCACGACCTGCGGTTGCTTCGCGAGCGTCGCCTTCACCTCGATGGCTCCCTTCTCAAACTGGAAGTCCTGTTGCGCCTGTTCTTTCCAATACTGCTTTTGCTCGTCGGAAAGACTTCCCCAATAGTTAGAAGCTACTTTTGCATTGCGTGCTGAATTGCAACCATTAACGTTTCCGGAAATCCTCTTTTTCATTAATTCACGCAAAATCAGAATTGACTTCTCACAAAGTAGAAAGGACGATGCCTGTTTTCTTTCCTTTTGTAACAACTGCTTTAATAATATCCCCAGTTTGAAATCCTTTGACAAACTTAAATTGAGGAACATATTTGACAGGGAATCCATATTTATGGTGGAGTCGATGCCTGGTATTATCCAGGGCACCTCTCCTTTAGAACCGTGCATGACAGATTTCCCAGCACACGGCTCCCGATGTTCTTACCTTTCGGTTTTGCTCATATGGATATAATCGTGGCAGCTTTTCATGAATCGCTAGAAGGTTCTTATAGTTCCAATTTTTTATGGTTCCCATCAACATGATGGAGGTGTACCTTCTCGTCACTTAGCATTTTTAGTCCACAATGACCACATGTATGGTTTTGCTTTTTAAGAGCTTTAGAGGTTTCCCCATCGTATAACTTACTATTGCGTTCGCTCCAGTAAGTTAAATCTCCGTCGTTTGAATAGTATTTGCTGGGCATCATGTGCCGAGCGTCCTGGTCTAAACCCAAGGCTTCTGGCGTGGAAAGTTGCTTCGTGCGCTGGTTCTAAAGCATATTTTGCTAGGCATTGCCAGCACCTATCCGCGATAGTTGGAATTTTAAGCATTCGGGTTGTCCCATCCTTTTTGGGGATTGGTATTTCCCGCAGCCCCTGGTGTACCCAGTTGTTACTTGATGCCTTGAGCAGTTCTTCAAGTTCAAATCTCTCTTTGAGTGTGAGGGATTTTTTGCCATCGGTGCCTGCTGTTTTCCTGCCAGCATTTAGCTGAGTTACTTGGCGAATTGCCAAAAATCTAGCCGAAGAAGATTTCAGAATAAGTTTTTGCAAAGACCGAGCTTTCTGCTTGTTTCCTGCTTGAACTGCTTTGAACACTCTCTTTTGTAGGCGAAATAAATCTTTGCGGAATTTCTTCCACGGTAGATTCTTCCAAGATTCACTAGTGTAGTCACTGTGCCTAATCATGCTCTAACTCTAAATAGTGTTTTCTGAATACCTTGCGGGAATTACGCCGCATCCTACCCGAATTAAAGGGTTTCCGTATCTCGTCTTACCTACACGGGGTTCGACCTTCCCGTGACCTTTGATTCGTTTTTATTCGTTCCCTCAGATGATTGATAGTTCCTTTAGGTAGTGCCAATTTGACCATCAGACCCCCAGGTTCTTATCGCTATGGGCTGGATATGCGACGGGGATTTATCTTTCTCTGATAAAGTCGAGTTTCAAAGGATATGGCTCGCTTGTTTTTAGGTCACTTTTCTAGGCATCGGTTTTACCGTAGGAACTCCCTGTTAGCGCCAGTGTCCACCCATAACGGTAGTCTGATTGCGCCCAGTTAAGAGCTTCACCCTCCAAGTATCGAGCTTGGTCAGTGTGGGCAGATAAGGAGTCAAGCATGAACCTTGCTGGCAGGATTTACACCTACATCAGTCTGAGAGTTCAACCTTTTTAAGGGTTGGCTTAGTTATTTTACGGGCTGATTACCGAGATTCACTAAGCAACGAATCGCACCTAGCCAAAAACGGTGTTTCCCTATTCTAGAGAGAGGTTTTGCTATTTACCGATCGCAATTCTCAGTAAATTAACTTCACCACTACATATAGATGTAATTTACGATCGCAGAGAGATATTCCACAAAATTATTCAATAATTTCACATTAGCTGAGTAAGTAGGTAAAATCATGATGCGGAAACAAGGGAGTTACAAGTTGCATCCGGGAGTTTTCTGTGATGAAGTTTATATCTCAAGCATCCATTTCGCTCAGGATTCAAAAGATGAAGGAAAGGGTGCGATGGCAGCATCCCAGTATTATGGAGCGTTCGATTGACCAAACCTGTATGGTTTTGGATGATGGTAAGCAGGATAACCCGGATTTTTCGTTTATGGTAATTGGTGACAGTGGAACTAAACCACATCATAATTTCCATCCGCAGAGGAAGGTTGCTGAAATGATGCTTCCCCATCAAAATGAATGTAGCTTTGTGCTGCATACTGGTGACGTGATTTATGTGGTGGGTTCGCACGAATATTACCCGCAAAATTTTATTGAACCCTATCGCGAGTTTTTGGAGGGTGGGGAAAGTCCGAAGCAGATTGCTTTTGATAGGATAACTTTTAAGACACCGATTTTGCCTGTTTTGGGAAATCACGATTATTATGATGTGCCGTTAATATCGCGTTTGGTATCTGGTAGTACGTTGATGCTAAGACGTTTGTTCAAATATAAAGATATTGAGATTGGTTGGCATGGTTCGGGAGGGGGAAATGCTTATGCACGAGCATTTATAGATTGTTTGGATGTGCAAAAGTCTCCCCAAATGCTGGGGGAACACCTTGATACTTTCTACTCGGCAAAGACTGATACTGGACGATGCTTACGTTATGAGCCAGGGTTTTTTACTCGTGTTCCCAACCGATACTATACTTTCCGTTATGGTGGGATTGATTTTTTTGCATTGGACTCGGATACGTTTAATCTACCTTTTGCGATACCAGCAACAAGGGAAGGAGAAAGTAACCGTCGTGAATTGGAGAAAAATCGTCGTGCAATTGAAGTAGAAGAAATCCAAATTTTAGATGCTCGTGCCAAGCTTAATCCTGAGAATGCTGGAGATGCGGAACAGCTTGATGCATTGAATGCGAAGTTAAATCAAATTGATGAAATCAAAATCGATATTGAAAAGCAGCTTGCAGCGAGTGCAACTCATTTAATTGATTGGGAACAACTTGATTGGCTGAAGCAGCGTTTAATTGAATCTTGGCATACAAAGGAAGTGCGGGGTAGAGTACTTTATTTTCACCATCCACCTTATGTAACTGAGGCAAGTAAATGGCATCAAGCGCAAACTTTGGCTGTGCGTCATCGTTTGCGAGAGGTTTTCGATTCAGTTGCACAAACTTTGGGTTCGAGGAGTGGGGAACGTCCTATTGTAGATTTAATTTTTAATGGTCATGCTCATTGTTTGGAATATCTACGAACAACTGATACTGGACATGCTGATTCGCATATTAATTGTATAGTTTCGGGGGGTAGTGGTCATCGTCCTCGCCGTCAGCGTCAGGAAGGAAATGAGTTGATGGAACGCTTTGTAATTCCTGTTGATGATAACAATTTTCCGCAAAATACGTTACGCGATCGGCAGAATTTAACAACAAGTATGTATCGTAGTGTATTATCACAACAGGTTTCTCGTAAAGTTGCTGATTCATATTTATTTGTGGGTCGTAATGGATATGATTTTTTAAAAAAGCTGCCTTATTCATTTGTAAGAATAGATGTAAAAGCTGGAAATCCTCCAAAGTTTATGGTGCGTCCATTTGTAACTGAACGTTATCAGGGAGAGTGGTTTGATATTCCGATGAAACCATTTGAGTTATGATTTTTATGAAATGATAGATATGAAATATATCAAAAATATTTTTTTATTTTTTATTTTTACGATCGCAATTTTTTGCGGATTTTTTCTGTTTACTAATTCACAAGCTGCACATGCAAATACTATCAATTTAAACCTAACAATTGCTGAGGTTTACGAACAACGCAGCAATCATAATCCTGATGGAATTGGTAAATTTTATATGGGAAGAGAAATTGCACGGGTAATGGGACATACTGGTGCAGGTTGGTTG
Source organism: Calothrix sp. CSU_2_0 (assembly GCA_012034595.1). GTDB lineage: Bacteria > Cyanobacteriota > Cyanobacteriia > Cyanobacteriales > Nostocaceae > Brunnivagina. The sequence goes on from JAAUPE010000008.1 coordinate 4,323, forward strand.
GAACGAGGCAGTCGTGAAGTTGAAGAACAGCCAAGTAAAATAGTTGATGCGCTCAAATTACAAAGTGATAGTGTTGTGGCTGATATTGGAGCGGGAACAGGTTATTTAAGTTTCTTAATTGCACCTCATTTGCCACAAGGTAGAGTATTTGCTGTGGATATTCAACCTGAAATGTTAGAAATTATTGGATATTTTCAGGAGGAGAAGAATGTCACTAATATAAAACCTATTTTAGCTACAGAGACAAATCCAAATTTATCTACTGAAAGTATTGACTTAGCTTTAATGGTTGATGCATATCATGAGTTTGCATATCCTCGCGAGATGCTGAAAGGAATTGTTAAGGCTTTAAAAAAGGGTGGTAGAGTTGCTTTGGTGGAGTACAGAGGGGAAAATCCTTTTATTATGATTAAATCTTTGCATAAAATGACGCAAAAGCAGGTTAAAAAAGAGATGCAAGCTGTTGGTTTAGTTTGGCGCGAGACTAACAATGTCTTGCCACAGCAGCATATTATAATTTTTGAGAAGCCTAATTTTGTGTAATTTTGATTTAAATTATTTTGCTGGGATTACACTAACGTTTTTTGTCATACTATCCCAAATTATCCAGCTAAATTTACTATCTAATTCATTATTTGTATTGGCAACTTTGAAATAGAGCTTTTCTCCACCTCGTTCAATGGCAAAATCAGCATTTTGAGCGTATATGACTTTAAACCCTTTATCACGTAATACAAACATTGCCCATTGTTTGAGTGATTGTTTTGCGGGTTCATGGGGGATGAGAGGTCTTTTGATTGCGTCTTCAATGACTTGATATAACTGAGCTTGTTGTGACATTTTATTATTTGTAAATCATTAAAAGAACTATTAATTAGTCATTGAAGTTGTATCTTTTAAACTGGGTCACAGCGTATTTCAACCATAAACCCATCAGGGTCGTAAAAGTAGACACCTCGACCTGTGGGACGGGTTACAGGACCATGCGCGATCGCAATTTCATTATCTCGCAAAACCTGCACTGCACGGTCAAATAATTCTGGTGTAATATCAAATGCCAAATGGTATGCTCTTGTAAAGGTACAGTCGGGATTAGGGTCGGGTGGTAATAGGTCGGGTTCCCAAAATAAATCTACTACCGTTCCATCTGGAGTTTCAAAGTTGGCAACTTTCCCTTCAGCAACTAATTTTGCCAATGTTCGGGGGATTTGTTCACCGACAAGTTCGTGCAACCCCAAAATAGCACCATAAAAGTGTCTAGAAGCTTGCATATCTTTGACATTGAGGGCAATGTGGTGGATTCGACGTAAATTACCACGTGCTAATACGCTTTTGAAAGATTGAAGATGCGATCGCATGGCTTGACTTAATTTAGTTGATTCGGTTAGCAGGCTAATTTTCTATCTAAGATTATATTCCTAAAAAATTATATTACTAAAATATCCAAGTATTTATGTGTATCAGAATTTTTACTATCGCATTTTATGAATTTTTCAACCGTATTTTTACTATTGGAATATTTATCTCTGTAAAATTCAATACTTTGTATTCTGTGTCTTCAATCATTATTACTTAGTCCTATTCTATTGGCTTGTTAACCAACATTAATTTTCCTCGGTACTACTGGTTATTTATAATTCAGTATAAATTAGATATTTATGAGTCGTTATCATTTAGGAATTAGCTATTTGAAGCTATGAAGAGATTTAACGGGAACACTAGGTCTAAAAACCGGGAAAAATAGATATGTTAACCCGAAAAAATCTTGAAATATTCTAGATAAGCCCAGTTAATCATGTGTAAGTATTTAAATAGATTACGTATAAATTTAAATTAGTTAGTAAACAAAAATAGCAAAGTTTTTTTGTAAGACTTATTACACAGATGACTTATAACCATGGGTCAAAATAGGTCTCAAAATATGCCTAATAATCCTAGCCAGTATGATAATCAGAGCTATCAGTATCAAAATCAAATGTCTGCTAATGGACAACCACAAGATAGCGAATTAAATCCAATCGATGGAGAAAGTGAAGGTGTGGCAATTTTTGTCACAACAATAGATACAGACGACTCTACGACTGCAATTATTAGCGAAGCTGGAGATATTGCTGGAATTGATGGTGGTTATCAATAAGTAATTAGATTTTAGAATTCTTGCTTCTGAAACTTTATTTTAGAAGCAAGAATTAATTAATCTTTTGTGTAAGCAGTTGAGGAGTCATATCATTTGTGTTTAGATAACCTAAATAAAATTAGTGAAGAGAAACATTAGAGAAAAAGTTGTTTTCCAAAGCATAAAAGTTTTATTACGGTTATGCCATTAAACTTGATATGAATTGGACGTGGTTTAAGTGTTTAAATTTAAGCACTTATAAGTCAGAATTTAGAAAGAGAAGAGTTTAATTTATTTAGGGCTAATGCATGATAAAAAATAGTTATAAATGCATGAAAAAATCAGAAGTATTATTTTAATACGACTGGTGTAGGTCATAGCTAATATATTGACTCAATAGTGTCTTAGAAAAAGAAGATTTTTATACATTTGCAGACAATATTTGTTAATCAGAACAGGAGGATGATTATGATGAATGGTAATAAACAGCTTTTGGAACAGCCAGAAAATGCAAATAACTTAGTTGAACAGCCCAATACTGATTCAGTAAGTGAATATGAAGAAAATCCGATCGCGAAAATTGCGATCGCAAGTCTTGTTGGAGCTACAATTGGTGCTATTGCTGGGGTTTTAGCTCTGAAAAATTCTTCGCAAAGAATTAATCAAAGCATTAAAAATGTCGGGAATACGGTCAAGAATGTAGTGGAAAATGTTAACCAAACTCTCAAAGATACGAGTGATACAATCAAAAGTGCAGCTAGTAGCATTGACGAAACGGTGAAAGAGGTAGGAAAAACTGTTAAAAATTCAGCAGTTGATACCAATGACACAGTTAAAGATGCTGTTGATTCAGTTAAGGATACTGCTGTCAACGTTAATGATACTGTGAAAAATACAATGCATATTGTTAAGGGGGCAGCTACTGGTGTTCAGGAAACAGTTAAAGATACTGTGGATATAGCTAAAAAGGTGGTTGCTGATGATGAAAAATCATCAAACAGCGAAAATATTCAAGTCTCTGATAACCAAACGACTTATATTCTAGTACCAGTCGAACATCAAGAATAATCTTTTTTTTGTTTAGTATCTCTTTGTTAAATTCTTACCCTGGAACCCCTGCAAATTTTGACCTACCCCAGGGTGGTTTCGTACAGAATCTCAACAGTAGTGATCGCTTGGCAAGATACAGAGGAATATTGAGAGTTGGAGACAATTCCTGTATATTTATGGCAATTTATTAACCCAAGTTGCTAGTTACTTGAGAAGGCGATCGCCAAAGTAATAAAATCTCCTACAGGAAAAAATATGGAGGGAAAAAAGCATTTGTATAATTTAGTCAAATTTTAGACTTGTATGAAAATTGTATCTATCGGTTAAGTAAGTACTTAACCGAAGCATTTTTCATATGATCGCATGACTCTCCGGGTGCTTCGCACCCGTATGTAACTAGCAACTTGGGCTATTATGCTTTACTTTTTCACCTGAGTTTTTGCTAGATACACAAAAAATGGCGCACCAATTATGGCTGTCATAATTCCCACGGGAATTTCTTGGGGACGAATAACTAACCTGGCAAAAATATCGGAAACCAATAATAAGATTGCTCCAAATAACGCACTGTAGGGAATAATCCAACGGTAATCTACTCCCACCACAAACCTCACAATATGGGGAATAATTAATCCAATAAATCCGATCGCACCTGCAATTGCAACCGCACTTCCATCCAACAACAAAACACATATCACCACAGCAATTTTCACCCATGTGGTTTGCTGTCCCAATCCCTTCGCAATATCTTCCCCCAAACTCATAATTGTCACCTGTCGGGAGATTCCCAGAGCTAAAATCATGCCAATGCAAATATAGGGTAAAACCTGGATGATAATATCTGCGTCAACTCCCGCGAGGGAACCCGCTAACCAAAAGCGAATTTCTTCTAAGGTACGCTGACTGACAATTAATACTCCTGAAGTTAGTGAAGCGAGCAGACTACTAATTGCTGCACCTGCGACAGTCAGATTCAACGGTGTCGCTCCCCCCCGTCCCAAGGATGCGAGGAAGTAAACCACTAAAGCAGTCAATCCCGCACCGAGAAACGCATACCAGATATAGGTGCTGGGAGTGGACGCACCGAATAAAAAAATCGCCATAACTACGGCAAAAGCTGCACCAGAACTAACTCCTAAAATTCCGGGGTCGGCTAAGGGATTCTTCGTCACACCCTGCATTAGCGCTCCTGCAACTGCTGTGGAAGCACCTACCAAGATTGCCAGAATTGAACGGGGTAAGCGAACGGTTTGGATAATTAAGTGCTCTCTGGATGCATCAAAAATTACAAATGATTCCAGAATTTTAGGTAGAGGAATTTGAGCAGCACCAAAGGTGACACTTAATACCAAACACGCAAATAGCATCAGTAGCGCAACGATTAAACCGATGAGAAATATTTGTGGTTGTTTCAACCCTCTTGGTAACTGGGAGGTTGCTTTTAGCATTGTTTTGACTGGTGAGTAAGGAATAAACCGCGAAGTTACGTATTTTGATGGGATATTTTGCGATCGCACAGCGACTCTCCTGGAGCATCGCACTTGCCCGCAATCATCAAACTCAACTGCAAGTAGTTCTCAATCTACCCTTGTTAATTCGGAAGTATTGCCACAAAGCGATCGACGCGAACAATTTAAACTATAGATTCCCATAATTGAGAAAAAATAGCAATCTTTATTTATAAATACCAAGTCTCAGCTTTAGTTACATCCATACTAAATTGGCAAGTAATAAAGGTGCGATCGCAGTTATGATTTTTGTTCTATGAAGATAATAATTTGCAATATACTTAGAGAATAAATCTCAATTAAAATACTAATATTTTAGTTTGTTATTGGTAAAATTATCATATAAATAATAATAAGTTGCAATAAACTATGGGATTATTAGCAATTGCGTACTCTCACGGAGCGTGTAGGTAGTTCACCTTCCCCATCCCTGGTTCCAGAATCACCCAAGGGAACCGAAACAACTCCCAGTAATTCGGAGAGTTCAGGTAGTGATAATTGGGTTTAATATTTGGTTATCCGACCTTTTTCGAGGGTAATGACACGATGCTCCTGGGTAGTCGCGGCGCGATCGCAACTGTGCCACAATGAACTATGGGATACAAGCAAAATCGTTGGTTGCCAGTCAGAATTTGGTGAATTTGAGATTTCTAGCAGGCGTTTATGCAGTTTTGTCTCTGTTTCCAAATCCAATGCGCTGGATATATCATCAAACACTAACAATTCGGGTTGACGGACTAAAGCACGAGCGATCGCAGCACGTTGTAGTTGACCTCCGGATAGTCGCACTCCCCGATGTCCGACTGGGGTTTCTAAGCCAAGGGACATATCTGCAACGTCTTCGGTAAATACTGATGTGTAGAGTGCTTTTTCTAAAGATTCGTGATTTGTCTGCCAGCCTAGAAGTAGATTTTTTATGATGGTTTGGCTGAATAATTGCGGAATTTGGGATGTATAAGCGCTACGAGGGGGTAGGAAAAAACTAGCAGGGTCATCGACTAAGGCTCCATTCCAGTAAATTTTACCAGTTTGCTGGGGTAATAAACCTAATAAAACCCGCAGTAAAGTTGTTTTACCTGCACCAACTCCACCTGTAATTACGGTTAAGCTACCTCTGGGTAAGCAAAGGTGAATATTTTCAATTCCTCGATTGGTTCCGGGGTAGTAATAGGTGAGATTTTCGATAGTTAGTTCTTGCAGTTTTGTGTAGTCTTGTATTGCTGGTTGGATGGGGGGTAATTGCTGTTTTTTCCCAAAAATATGGTTTAAATAAAGAGGTTGGGGAGTGACTAAAGTCAAAATTGATTTATCTTTAGACTTAATTAAGTTAGTCATCCGCTCAAAGGATACTTCTGCTTGTCGAGATGCAGTAATAAATTCGCCTAAGAACATGAAAAAATCCGTGGCAAAGGCTAAGTAATAAACGAATAGGGCAAAATCACCGACGGTGAATTTATCTGTTGTGTTTTGTAGGAATGTTGCGGCAGTAAGTAAAATTATTCCGGTTCCTAAATTGACTAAACTTTGAAAATTAGAATTTAAAATTGCTGTAAATAATCGATCTGTTAATATGGCTTGTCGTCGTTGTGTATTTAATTTTTCAAAATGCTCGATAACCGATGTTTCCGCACCAGCAACTTTAATTGCTTGGACGGAGTTAAAAATTTCTCCTATTAACCCAGTGACTTTCTCTGTTGCGATGCGACTAGCACGACGATAACGTTTGATGCGCTTTTCCATTTTTTGTGCGATCGCAATTACTAAACCCAAAGGAAGAAAGGTTAAAACGGTCATTTCCCAGTTAATACTCACCAAGATAATTAGAGAAATAACGGCAAAAATCCCCGCATTGAAAACTTCCGATGTTCCTACCACATTATCTTCAATTATTTCCATATCATCGCGAAAATAGCTAATTAATTCTCCCTGACTCACGGGCAAGGATATAGGATTGGGATGATTGAGAATTGTCTGTAATAAATTATGACGTAACAAAGTATTCATCGTAAAGCGATGTTGAGTTTTTGTCAGACGACCAATAAAAATAAATGCAACTCTGCCCAATCCTATGGCTAATAGGAAGATAATTAAGAGGGTAGGGGAAAGACTAAATTGAGTTTCTCCTGTCAAAGAATTAAAAAACTCACGAATGATTAATCCCGGTAGTATGGGAAGTCCGATAATAAACAGCCAAAAAAAGCTATCAATTAGATACAATCTGGGAACGTAGCAAATCATGCGCCATAAAATTTGCCAAATATTATTTCTGGGGTTGGGATTCATAGATATGGTGGATTTTATCAGATTTTTATGGGATGAGAAATTGTGAAAAATCAGAACTAGAATTATTAATTAAAGTTTGGCGATCGCCATATTCAATTACTTGTCCCTTCTCTAGAATTAATATTTCATCTGCTCGTTGTAAAGTTTGCAAGCGATGGGCAATAATGATTGCCGTACGTCCTAACAATAATTTATCAATAGCTGTTTCTAAAAGTTGTTCGGTTTTCGAGTCGAGACGGGAAGAAGCTTCATCCAAAATTACTAAACTGGGATTTTTTAAAAATACTCTTGCAAAAGCGAGTAATTGTGCTTGTCCGGCAGAAAGTCCTGCATTTTCTAAATTTAATTCTGTATTCAATCCATGTGGGAGAGAATGCAGCCATGTAGATAAATTTAGGTCATCTAAAACATCAAGAATTTGTCCATCACTAATACTTGTATCGAAGAAAGTTAAATTGTTGCGAACTGTAGTTTGAAATAACTGCACATCTTGGGTGACAACACCAATATGTTGGGTTAATTCTGGAGTTGATATTTGGTTAATGGGAATATGATTCAAATAAATAGAACCCGATTGGGGGTGATAAAATTTGAGTAACAAACGGGTAATAGTAGTTTTTCCACTTCCCGTACGTCCGACAATTCCCAAGACACGATTTGCTTTTAAATCAAAGGAAATATCATTTAATATCCATTGTCTATAATTCTGAGTATCAATATTTTCTAAATCATCACAGCCATAATTAAAGCAAATATTTTTAAACTTTACTGATAATGCTCCATCTCCAAGTTTATTTCCAGTTTGAATATCCAATTCTCTTGGCAATTGTAATATTTCTTGAATTCGATAGATACTGGCTTCTGCTTGTTGGAAATCTTCTAACTGTTCGCGAATTTTTTCAATCGGCTCTTGAAGTAAATTTGTGTAATAGAATAACATATAAGCGACACCAATCGTTATGGCTTTTTGACTCCATAAATAAGCCACAATTCCTAAAGCCAAACCATTACCGAACGTAAATAAACCTACCGTAGTTGCCCAGAGAATCGTAGCAGCTAAACGCGCTTGATGGTATATCGATAGCCATTTTTGTTGAAACTTAAAAAAGCGGTGCATGACATAATTTATCGCACCATTTCCGCGAATATCTTCCAAACCGGAAATATGTTCACCCAGAAAACCAAAAAACTCAGCACTGACTTGACGATATTTAGTCCAGGGAGCAATTGCAAACGGACGCAAACCAATCAGAGAAACAAGCGCGATCGCACTAAAAATTCCCAAGCAAGTACCAGCAAGTTTATTTTGCCAAAATAGAACGATTAAAATCCCTAAAAGTAAAATAATATTACCAAAAATATCGATTACTATTTGCGAAAAAAAGCGCGATAGAGCATTCACATCACCATCAACCCGTTCGATTAATTCCCCTGGGGTACGGGATTTATGGAAAGCAAAATTGAGATAGAGACAATGTTTTACTAAATCGCTACGCAGAGCATTGGTTGCACTCCAAGCAACACTTTCACCGAGATATTTTGCAGCGATAGAGAAAACTTGCGTGAGGAGTGCGATCGCAATAAAAATAAATGCAGCAAAATAGAGTTTTTGGTCGGGAACACCAGTCATTGCTCTATCGATAAAATAGCCAATAATCTGCGGATTAATGATTTGTAAGGCAATATTAGTAAGAAGAGCAAAAGTCAACCAAAAAACCTGTGTCTTTTGAGGCAAAAGATAAGTATAAAGAAAATTACGGTAGGTTTTTGGAAACAAATTAGAGAAAGGATTCATTTACATAATCAGTTAGCAGTTAGCAGTTATCAGTTATCAGTTATCAGTTATCAGTTAATAATGTTTACTGTTCACTGTTCACTGTTTACTGTCCAATAAGTATTTGTATAAATCATCGATAATTGCATTTGCCGCTAAAATACTACTACCAATCCAATAATCTGGAACTAAATAAACTTTGTTATTTTTAACCGCTTTTAGATTTTGCCACAAAGGGTTTGTTTTCAGGAGTTCTATTTTTTTCTGTGTTGTTTCGGTTGCTTGAGGAGTATTCTCTCCCGTCCAAACAAATATGACATCACCATCTGCTTTTTCCATCAATTCATAACCAACCGACATGTAAATCGAATTATTAAATAATTTTTGTGCTTGTGATGCGGTGAAATTTTGCGATTCAGGACGAGATAATCCCGCATCTTCTAAAACCGTTCCACAGAAGGAATCGCGTAAAGAAAGATTTATATTATTTGTGTATACACGCACTACAGAAACCTTTATTTTTGAGGAGTCGCCAATTTTTTGTTTAAATTCAGCAAGGCGATTATAATATCTATCCATCGCTTCTTGAGCATTTTTTTGCTTGCTTAAAGCAGTACTGAATTTTGTAAATACTTCTTTCCATTGACCACTATGTTCATAATTGAATAATACAGTAGGAGCAATTTTTGAAGTCAGACTATAAATAGGCTGTGGAGAATATAAACTCAAGATTAAATCTGGCTTGAGAGTAACAATATGTTCTAAATTTGGTTCACCATTCTGACCAATATTTTTTATTCCTGTTAGTCGGTTTTCTAGGAATAATGAAAAATTGTCAATGGGACTACCAACAGGTTTAATTCCTAGCGCGATCGCATTTTCCAATGATACACTATCTAGGGTTACGAGCCGCTCAATGTTTGTGGGAATACAACTGATTCCTCCAGCATGTTCGATATCACGACAAGCAAAGTTGCGATCGCGAATGGAAATTGAGCCACCATAATGGCAAGCAATAGTTAGTAATAAAGTGCAAACCATTACCACCCCAAGTAGCCAGTAACGAGTTAAATTTTTGATTTTTGCAAACAACTTGTCACCCCGTAACTGAAGTTTCATCCCTCATGTTGATATTGCTTAAAATTCAAAAGAAAGTGTCCCTATCACCGTAAATGGAGCACCGGGAATAACTGTATTCCGACCAAAGTTAAAAGACTCAAAATACCTGACACCAAACAAATTTTCAATATTTATAGCTGCTCTCCAATTATCGCGCTTGTAATAAATTGCTGCATCAGTTCTTAGATAGCTAGGTAATTTGAAACTATCGTCAAAATCAGCAGTAGGAATATCACCTCCAACTCGCTCGGAAAGATAATACAATCCCAAGCCAAAACCTAACCCTTTCAAATCACCTTGAAGAAATTGATAGGTCGTCCAAAGACTCGCTTTGTGTTCGGGTACTTTCGGTACTCTTGAACCAACCTTCAAATCATTACTTTGAGTGACTCGAAAATGTTTATAGATGGGGTTAAACCTCCAGGTAAACGCTTTTGAGAACCATCGGTATTTTGTCGTTCTAGATCGACTCCAAACAAGAGAGTATGTGCGATCGCACCTGTCTTAAATTTTCCGACAATATCTGTTTGTAGGGAGTACGTATCGTAGTAATCGTCATTTGAACGGAAATTCCGCGATAATTCCCCAGTTTCTTCATCTAATTCTAGGGGTTGGGCACGATAATCAAAGGTATCCTGTGAAGTGTAACGAAAAGCATTGCGGAGAGTCAAATTATCATTAAAACGATGCTCGAAACGATAACCAACATTTACCTCTTCGACTGTGCGCTTGTCTCCTGGTTCACCCAAAAATCTACTGGTGGGAATATCAGCAATTGCGCGATCAAAAGCTACTATACCTTGGTCAAATGTGCGCTCGTCATCAACATAACTGACATTAACTAGTAGATTGGTGCGATCGTCTAATTTTAGATCGAATGTGGGTGCTAAAAAGAATCGCTCGCTATTACCAAAATCCCGAAAACTACCAGAATTTTCGTAAGCAACATTCAGCCGATACAGCAAGGTTTTGTCTGGATTGAGAGGACCAGATAAATCTATTGTCGGACGATAATAGCTAAAGCTACCTATAGATAAATCTGCCCCATAATAGGGTTCGCTGAGGGGTTTTTTCGTGACTAAATTAATGATTCCTCCTGGCTCCGCATTTCCATATAATACCGAAGCAGGACTTTTTAGAACTTCTATTTGTTCGATTTCGGAAAGTTCTCGTAATGCTAACCCATTATCTCTAAAACCATCTCGAAAAGTTGAATTAAAATCAAAGCCTCTAATATTAACACTATCTCTTGTCCCTGCAAACGAATCACCTTCGACAACACCACTCACATTACGAGTCGCATCCGTCAGCCTAATAACTTGCTGATCTTCTAGAACTTGCTTGGGAATTACCTGAATCGACTGGGGAATATCGCGAATCGGTGTATCTGTCTTAGTTCCGCTCGACGCTTCGGGAACGCGATAACTATCCAGCTCCCCGGTTACTGTTAATTCAATCGGTTCTTGATTCCCCGCTTGGGGTTCCTCTGGTTTTGGTTGTTCCGGTTGTGTTTCTGGTTTCTGATTTTCTGGTGTTGGTGGTGCTTGCGTTGTACTTGTACTAGGTGTAACCGTAAAAATCAACCCAGTATCATCATCGAATAACTCAACCTTGGGAATAGCAACTTCACCCGTTATCGTCAATCTAATTCCGTTAGTATCAGTATTAACTACAATTATTTCCGCAATTCCAGTAACTGGCTTTTCCCGACGAAATTCATTACCAGTAGCTAAAACCAAGCGTGCATTAGGAATTTCAACAATAAAATTATTACCTTCACTCTTAGAAACAGGTTGCAGCAAATCCCCCTGCTTTGTCTCTAAAATTACTTCAATTCCCTCTTTACCCGACTCAATTCGTACCCCTCCCACCTCAAAGAGCGAATTTGAAACTGGTGGATTTTGGGTTAGTAAAGATGCTGCATTATTTTTATTGGCAAAATGCTCGAACTCATCGAGGTTCTTAATCGTCGAATTAGTCTTAAAAGGCTTTTTTGCAGAACTTTCAGCCAAAGCTGCTTGCATTGTCAACACAAAAACCGAAACTGTAAATATCAATTTCCATAGCGATCGCTTATTGAATCCCATTATAATTACTCCTAACACCAGATTTTACCGAGATACTCGAAAAAATAAGCTTTACCCCGATGCTATTAATAAACTTTCTCAAATAACTTCGATAATCTGTATGATAGGGGATTCTGGAAATTGTCCCGACTCCGAGACGGATTTTTTGCGACTCCAAGACGGATTTTTTTATTTTTAACTACACTTTTGGGAATGGGAATAAATGCTGGGATTTACGCCAAATTTGCGCTTAAAAGCGGCTGCAAAATGGCTGCGGTTTGCGTAACCAACTGCCCTTGCTACTCCTGTAATTGTCAAATTTCCCCGTTCTAATAATTCCCTTGCTTGTTCCATCCTGTAGTGGTGTAAATAGCCAAATACGGTAGTATCGAAACACTGACGGAAACCTATTTTTAATTTAAAGTCATTTAAGCCAACTTCCCGCGATAATTCCAACAACGAGGGAGGATTTTGGACGCGATCGCATAAAATTTTCTTAGCTTGGTGGATGCGATCGATATCTTCTTGTTTGAGTTGGCGATCGCTCGGTGGGGTAGAATGATTTGGCTTTAATTGTTCTACATGTAAAGCGAGCAATTCCATAACCTTACTTTGCAAGTATATCTGTTTTGTTAAACCTTGGTAGGGGCAATTAAAAATTTGTTGACTGACAATTTGCATTGCTGGAGAAATTTGTAAATTTGGGAAAATATTTTGCCAGTCATTGTCTTTGATTAAAGGTTGCAACTCGATTGGAAATTCTCCCGCAGCATCAGCAAAAAAGCTTTTCAGTGTCTCCACATCAATATGCACGCAAATCCCGCAATGCTGTTGTTTTCCTTGCCAATTGGATGTACATTTCTCAGCAATTCCAGCACCATATAAGCTACTTGTCCCACTGCTAATATTCGTAACTTTTGTGTCTGTCTCAACCCAGAAGTTACCTGCTAATTGCATGACAAATTCCAAACAATGCTCCCTTACAGGTAATTTGAAACTAACATTATCTAATAATTCATAATCATAAATTTCCAATGATATTCCACCGGGTAAAGTAAAATCTTGCATATAGCCCCGTCCATAATGGTGAGGAAATAGATAAAAATCCTCCCACGAACAATTTTCCAAATAATTGGAATTTCCATCAGAATTTATAAGCGTAATATTATTTCGTGTTTCCATTTAGTAAAATTTCCTTGGCTGTGAGAGGTTACAATTAAATACTGAGAATTATTGAGAAGAAGATAAAAGACGTAGCTAATTATTGCTACGTCTTTCTACTTACAAACCCATGTCTACAAATTTATAAATCTAGATTGATGTTTTTTTACTTACAATCGACACAAGATAATTCTCTATTCCCTCTATTAGGGTTTTTGAGTTGCGATCGCGAGTTTCGCACCTTTGACATGACGGACTTTATCCATCACAGTCACAATATTCCCATGTTGCCCGTGCGATATTATCTAAACGATACTATTTGAGGACTTCTCGCACTACCGAACTTTGACGGTTATTGATTCTGTACCAGAAACAAACCCGCTCGATAATCAATGCGATCGCAACAACACTAAAGCCCAGCAGGGAGCATATTACCAAGCCACCTGCACTGAACAGCTTACCTATTCCCATTTGTTACCCCTAAAGCAGTTAATACATTGCTATTTATTTGGACACTTACTGTCATATAAATGCTATAACTTTTCAATAAACATTAAAACAAACAAAAATATAAGTCAAGTAATTATCACGGTTTAATGAGATATGTTTATCAGTCAGTAGATATACTTTCCTCCCACTTTCCCTTGATTTATGGGCTTTCACAGCACATCCCATCCGTAATCTAGATTAGTGATGATGTTTTTCTTACTTCATATTTTCGTCTGCTTATTTTACTGTAATATAGCAAGCGAGAATAAGTGGCAATTAGATTATGAGCTTCTCCAGTATTGCAACCGAGCAGCGAGAAAAAGAGTTTAAGGCACTCAAGTCATATCCAGCGATCGTAGATTGTATGCAGATATTATCATGCTGATTGACTGACAAAACCTCTGAAAGTCTACTCACTGCGTTGTTAATAGCTCCCCCAGAAATAAATTTCCAGAAGAATCGCAACGAAGCGAGGATTTTTGTCAGTCAACCACATTATCATCGATGGCATAATCCATACCAAATTAATGACAACATAGATGTTGTTGGTCTTTTTGGGATAAAAATTTGCCGTTTTTGGATAGACTGGAAGGTCAAAGGAATAATATACTCGGATTTATCCGTGCGATTATGAGTTAACTACATAATTAGCTAGGTTAGCGGATCGAGTTAAATATATACCTAGAAAAATGCCTTCAAAATCCCATTCTCTATCTCGCAATAAATCTCCCTTCCAACGCTTACTCAGCTATGGAAAAAATTATCGCCCAAAAATATATTCAGCAACAATATTTTCGATCCTAAATACAATTTTAGATTTAGCCCCTCCTTGGTTGGTGGGTGCTGCGGTTGATATTTTGGTTAAACAGCAAGATTCGATGTTTGCGAGGTTGGGAATCAAAGATGTGATTTTGCAATTCGCTTTTATTTCTGGATTAACTATAATTATCTGGATTTTTGAATCTTTAACCCAATATTTATACGATAAAATTTGGCGCAATTTAGCCCAAAACATTCAACATGATTTGCGTTTGGATGGTTATAATCATTTACAGCAATTAGAACTAGCTTATTTTGAAAATAATAGTACGGGAAATTTACTTTCAATTCTCAACGATGATGTCAATCAACTCGAAGATTTTCTCAATCGGGGAGCAAACGAGGTAATTCAAGTAATTACCTCGATTGTGATTTTAGTGGGTGGTGCTTTCTTGATTTTACCTACCCATATTATGATTTCCGCCATGTTACCTATCCCTTTTATTTTGTGGGGTTCGGTTGTCTATCAAAAACGCTTGGAACCGCGTTATGCTGATGTTCGCGAGAAGGTAAGTATTTTAAACTCGCGGTTGGCAAATAATATCTCTGGAATTACGACAATAAAAAGTTTTACCGCAGAAAAATATGAAAGCACAAGATTGGCAAGCGAAAGTGAAGCCTATCGCAAAAGTAATAGTAAAGCAATTAAACTTTCAGCAGCATTTGTTCCCGTAATTAGAATGTTAGTTCTAGCTGGATTTACGGCTTTGTTATTTTTAGGAGGAATGGCAGCCTACTCAGAAAAAATTTCGATTGGAAATTATAGTGTTTTACTCGTTTTGGTTCAACGTTTGTTATGGCCATTTGTGTTTTTAGGTGAAACCTTTGATGAATATCAAAGAGCAATGGCTTCGTGCAATCGCATCATGGATTTATTGGATACTCCGATTAATATTCAAACGGGTGAAATTAATTTAGAATCGAATAAAGTTAAAGGGGAAGTTAATTTTAATAACATTAGCTTTGCCTATGGAAAATTTGATGAAAATTTTAATTTAAACCCCGAAGAAAATATCACTACTATCAAAAATTTATCCTTACATATCCCAGCCGGAAAAACGATCGCAATTGTGGGAACAACGGGTTCGGGGAAAAGTACCCTAGTCAAATTATTGTTGCGTTTTTATGATATTCGCCAAGGTGAAATTACCATCGATGGTATTAATATTCAAAAATTAAATTTAGATGACCTACGACGCAGCATTGGTTTGGTCAGCCAGGATGTATTTTTATTTCACGGTACTGTTGCCGAAAATATCGCCTATGGTACATTTGATGCTAGCGATCGCGCAATTATTAACGCTGCCAAAATTGCTGAAGCCCACGAATTCATCACCCAACTATCCCAAGGATACGACACCATTGTCGGGGAACGGGGACAAAAATTATCGGGAGGACAAAGACAACGAATTGCGATCGCTCGTGCAGTTCTCAAAAATCCACCCATTTTAATCTTAGACGAAGCCACATCTGCGGTCGATAACGAAACCGAAGCCGCCATCCAACGCTCTTTAGAGAAGATTACCGTGAATCGAACGACGATTGCGATCGCTCACCGTCTTTCCACTATCCGCAACGCTGACTGCATATATGTGATGGAACGCGGACAATTGGTGGAAGCTGGGAAACACGAGGAATTGGTGGAGAAAAATGGGATTTATGCGGGTTTATGGAAAGTGCAATCGGGGTTAACAATGTTGAGAAAATACCCGTAGAATTTATGCGATCGCATCCAACAACTAATCACCAAAATATCCCCCAGTCGAGTCGTCACCATCGGACAATCAATGGGTGGTTATGCAGCAATTCTATTCGGAAAATTATTAGATGTAGACCAAGTTTTAGCATTTGGTTCCCTCTCATTTTTAAACAGCCAAAAAGCCATCGAAATAGCTGATACTCTTTGGTTAACAGTAATGCAAAATCTCGAAGCTAATCCCCCAGCAAAATGCTATTTTAATGATGCAAGCAAAACAATACAATTTTACTATTAGTTCGGCACATTTATTTGTAATAAATCTATTTGTCGCTCAAATATTTCATCTATTGGCAACATTTCCCCAGCTTGAGTCATAAATTTGTGGTCTTTGGTTGCCCGAATAATTGCACCATTTTCTAAACTATATTCAAAGAGTTCTTGCTGTCCTCGGTTATGCCATTGGACAATTTCTTGGACGTAAACATTACCAAATTTATTGACAGTATAAACCGAACAATGAATACGTTTTTCGACGATTTCGCCAATCGGAATAAACCCATATTCAACAGTACAAATATCTGTATCGTAGCTCAAACAATATTCAGCAAACTTTAACATGTCCTCGAATAACTTCTCTGCTACCTGCTTTTTAACTCCATTTTTGGTTGAACCATCGATAAATTTCTCTTTTTGTTTCTGCATTTCCGAAACTTTCTTTTTACCCATTGCTCGACGTAGCAAATCAGCTTCACCCAAGGAATATCCAGCCATATCTTGAGCAATTTTCATAATCTGCTCTTGATAAACCATAATTCCGTAGGTTTCATCAAGAATAGGTTCCAAAATTATACTTTCGTAGTCTATTTCCTCACGTCCATGTTTGCGATCGATAAAGTGGGGTATCAAACCTGCATCTAATGGTCCAGGTCGATATAGTGCCAAAATAGAGGAAATATCTTCAATATTTGATGGTTTCAAATCGCGAACAATTTGCTTCATTCCTGAAGATTCTAATTGAAATATACCTTCTAATTCTCCTAGTTCTAATAATTCGTATGTCTTCTTCACATCCTTGGGTAATTTTGCCGTATCTCCACCTTTTGCAAGGATTTTTTGAGCTTTGCGTTCTTGGGCAGTAATATCATAAGGGTCAATACTATAACCATAATTTTTTTCGATCAAATCAATCGCATTTTGAATCATGGTCAGATTTTTTAAACCCAAGAAGTCCATTTTCAGAAGACCAATGGAATCTAAATCTTCCATATAATATTGAGTAATTACGGAACCATCATTATTCCTTTGTAACGGTACAATTTCATCTAAAGGTTCGGCAGAAATGACCACACCAGCAGCATGAACCCCAAAGGTTTTATTAGTACCTTCGATGCGGATTGCCATATCTAACCAATGCTTAACCCTGGAGTCATTATCGTATCTTTCTTTAAATTCTGGTGCTGGGGTTTCATCGGAAATCATTTTTTTCAAAGGAGCTGGTTTACCCCGTGCCACAGGAATTAGTTTCGCCATTTTGTCAGCATCCCCGTAGGGAACACCTAACACTCTGGCAACATCTTTTAATACTGCTTTTGAGGTCATCCGGTTGAAAGTGATGATTTGAGCAACCCGTTCTTTACCGTATTTTTCAGTTACATAATCAATGACTTTATCCCGTTGTTCGATACAAAAATCTGTATCAATATCAGGCATTGATTTGCGTTCGGGGTTGAGAAAACGCTCGAATAATAGTCCATGATGCACCGGGTCAATGTTAGTAATACCCATCGAGAAAGCCACAAGCGAACCCGCAGCACTACCTCTACCTGGTCCTACAGAAATGTTGTTATCACGAGCGAATTTAATGTAGTCCCATACTATTAAAAAATAGCCAGAGAACCCCATTTGTTGAATCATCTTTAATTCATATTCCATCCGCTCTTTATAAACTTGTTCGAGTTCGTTACGGCTTTTATAACGTAGTTTTTCTAATAAACCTTGCCAAGCAACTTCTTCGACAAAAGTATCAGTGGTATGACCTGCTGGAATCGGATAATTAGGAATGCGAGGTTCCCCAAGAATATCGCTATATGGTTCAATCTTATCGGCAACTTGCTCAGTATTTTCGATTGCAGCTTCAATAATATCTTCAGGTAAATGGTCGCGGAATAGTTTTCGCATTTCGTCTGCGGATTTTAAATATTCCGTTCCCGTATAACGCATTCGTTTCTCTTCACTAATTAGCGCTTTGGTTTGGATACATAATAAAGCATCATGTGATTCGACATCGAAGCAGGAGATAAAATGTGAGTCGTTGGTAGCAACTATTTTTATGCCTAATTCCTTGGCTATTTTGACGATTTCAACATTAACAATTCGTTCTTCTTGAATACCGTGGTCTTGAATTTCTAAATAATAGTCATCACCAAATACATCCTTGTACCATTGGGCAACTTTACGCGCTGCATCTGGTCTTCCACTCATGATAGCTTGGGGTATTTCTCCACCCAAACAAGCACTAGTAACGATTAAATCTTCATGATATTGTTTGAGTAATTCCTTATTGATACAAGGACGAGAAAATATACCTTTACCTTGCACACCTTGCAGATGGGAAATAGATGTTAATTTAACTAAATTTTTATAACCTTTGGTATTTTTTGCTAATACCACTTGGTGATATTTAGGACGACGTTCTTGTTTAGTAATATCACCATTAATGATATACATCTCATTGCCAATAATTGGCTTAATATTCTTACCACGACAAGTTTTGATTAATTCAACTGCACCGTACATTACCCCGTGGTCAGTCAGCGCGATCGCTTTCATTCCCAGAGCGATCGCACGATCAATTAATGCAGGTAGCTGGCTAGCACCGTCGAGCAAACTATAATCACTGTGAATGTGTAAAGGTACAAATGACATGGCGATCGCACTATCCCAGTAAGGAACCTCAGGGGAAATAATACTACTTTAATTCCCCCTGAGGTCAACTAGTATATACGGATTAATGCAAATCGGGACGGGAGAATAGTGCTTATGGCTTATTCTCTGTAGGCTTTGAGATTGAGAAATTGAGATATCTTATAAATATCTTAAAATTATCGTGGACTTTGACGACTTTGTTGATACTGCTTTATCTGCTGTCTTTGTTGTTCTGTTAAAACTTTAGTAAAAATTTGCTGCTGGGAAGCAACGACAATTTGACGGAGTTTTTGTCCTTGTTGCTGGGTCAATTTTAAGTCAGTGGTGATTTCCTGAGGTGTACGACGTGCTTTGAGGGAGGTTTCTAGTTGTTTGCGTTGACCAGGAGTTAAAACCTTATTGATGTCGCTACGAACTTGAAGGTTGATTTTTTTAACTTGCTCTTGCTGCTGGGGTGTGAGTGAGATTTGTGGTGGTGGGGCAACGTTGGGTTGCTGGTTTGCTTGAGCAACTTGTTGTGCTGGTTTGGCATTTGCTGTGTAAGGGGTTGCCGTCAAAGAAAGCGCGAACGCTCCTGCTAACAGTGATAAATTCTTAAACTTCATTGATTGCCTCGTGGATTTCTCCGGTTTATTTTCACCATTATAGAAACTCATTGCCCAAAGCCATCTCCGAGAGAATGATTAATATATACTTTTTTAATGATTTTTATCGCATTTTATCAATTTTTAACAAAATTTATTCAATTAACGAAAGTGCTTAATTAGACTTGCGGAATTAACTTAGCTTCAGTAAATTCCGCAGAATTGATGAATGTTTAACGATTTACACCATTAGATTGTTGACGTTGCTGTCTGATATTGCGTTTGTCTTGACGCAATTGTTCAAATTTTTGTTTCTGTTCGGGAGTTAAAACAGCTTCCATGTCTGATTTTGATGCCTGCATGACTCTTCTGATATTGGCTTTTTGGTCTTCGGTGAGGTTTAATGCTTTAAATCCACCATTCCGTCTTCCCTGACGGTTTTGAGAAGTAGCTTGACGTTGTTGACGTTGTTGACGTTGTTCTGGTGTGAGAATTCTATCAATTTCGGTGCGGGTATTGTTGCGAATTCTAGCTAAGTCCGATTTCTGTGCATCAGTCAAGCCTAATTCTTGAGCAAACTTCTCAAAATAAGCTTTTTTATCTCTTTTTAGAGGTTGTGTTTGAGCAATTATTTGTGAACTTGAATTGGAATTAGAGTTAAATATATCTGCTTTAGCGGCAAAAGGAATAGCAATTAAAGTCATAGCAAATACACTAGCTACACTAGCGACTATAGATATATTTTTAAAGTTCATTAGCTCATCCTTTTGATGTATTTTGTTTGATACCACAATTATAAAAAGTCCATGCAAATATGTCAGTTGAGAAAAGTCATGAATGTGACCATGACTTATGTCCTACTTAGGAAGGTGACAAATTTGACTTGTTATAATTAGTGGCGATAAGTTACTTGTTAGATTTAAATTTAATACGGATTTAATATAGATTAAAAGCAATAGATTTAAATTTCTCATCTTATCATTCATATCCGAAATATTTCCCTGAATAAAGATTCCCGAAGGGTAGATGTAAGTCTTCGGGAATGTTCCAGGTAAAAATAGGTGAGCTTAGGAGATTTCCAGAATAAAAATTACCACAGAATTATGATTACATCGTAGGGGGAGAACGGCTGTTCGCCCTCTTAGTTGGTAAGATTATTTTGAGAAATCACCTTAATTGCTCAACCAAGGGTATACTCAATCACGAGCAAGCAGAACTGAACTGAGAGGAGTTAGGAATTAGTTTGCTGACGACGATCGCCTCTATTTTGCTTGAATTGCTGTAATTGCTGCCGTTGTTCTGGTGTCAAAACTCCTTGAATTTCTTCTTTTTTGGTATTTTTGATTGCTTTTATCTGAGTTTTTTGTTCTTCACTCAGTTGTAGAGATTTAAAAGCTTGTTTTTCAGGTGTACCATTTTGAATGGCACTTTGGTATTGTTGACGCTGTTCCTCTGTTAAAACTCCAGAAATTTCGCTACGCATTTGGCTGTAAATATTGCCAATTTTACTTGTTTGTGAATCGCTCAATCCCAAGCGTTGGAATTTTTCTGGAAGTTGTTGTGCTTGTGCAACTACAAGTGGTGTATTTGAGCGACTTTGAGCGTTAACAGCAAAACTTGTTGTAGTTAAAGTCAGGACAACAGCACCAGCGAGAAGTGACAATGCTTTGAATTTCATAATTAACTCCGATAACTCTGTATGATTTTTGGATGTGATTTTGAGTTTGAGTGTTAAGTCTCATTCTCAAGCGTTTTTCAGCTTGATGTCCTCATCATAAGAATTTTTACTCAGCATCTACATCTTTAAAAAGTCATGATTCAAATAAATTTTTACCTCTAAAAAGTCATTCATCGAAATATGAAAAAAGTCATGCTTGAATAATGACAAAGTGAACTTGTAGGTTGAGATTAGATGTGAAAATTATATTAGATTAACTTCTCTTAATTCAGCTTGAACTCTAAAAATATAGATACTTTTTCTTACCCTAATTTGAAAAATAATTGCGACAGATGGATTAACATAATCCTTTTTCAATAAGGTTTTTATCCAAAATCTAAAATTGTAATACCTTGACTATTAATATGAGTTCTCCGATTAAATTTAAAAATCATCCTTTTCGCTTCCTACTTTATTTAGAATGGATATTAATGACGATCGCAGTTTTTTCTGCGATCGTTCCTTACCCAATTCCCCGATATGCTAACTATCCAGGGTATCCTGGTTTGACAATTTTTACTTTGATGATTTTTGCAATTCTGGGTTTAAGATTACCAACTAGTAATCAATTTAATAAAATTCTTTATACTGTAATTCAAGTTGTAATAATTGTTATCATTACTTTGTTTTGGGGAAAACCTGCAAGAATATTTCCCGTCATCTTTTTAATTATGGTAATTCGCAGTTGTTTAATTTTTGAATTACCAGGCAGATTAATAGTTACTAGTATTTCTTTTGTACTATTTTTATTCACTTTGAGAATCCGATTTTATAACTCACCAGTTCCAGGAATACTTAATGATAAGTTTAGAATTTTTGGTTGGAATTTAGCAATTTTATTTTTATTAACCCTTGTATTCATTTTGTTATTAATGAATGCGGTTATTTCCGAAAGACAAAGTAAAGAAAAACTAACGGATGCAAACAAAAAACTACGAGAATATGCATTGAGAATTGAAAATCAAGCGACTCTTGAAGAACGCAACCGAATTGCACGGGAAATTCATGACTCATTGGGACATTCTTTAACAGCTTTAAATCTACAATTAGAAACTGCCTTAAAGTTATGGCAAACAAATCCAGCCAAAGCTCATGATTTTTTAGCACGGGCAAAAGAACTTGGCTCAAAAGCACTGCAAGATGTGAGACAATCGGTTTCAACTATGCGTTCGCGTAGTGACTCTTTTGGAGTATCCCAAAGTGCTTCCTTGGGAATCTCCCATCCTTGGCAAGATGAGTCTCTAGAACAAGCAATTATTGTGCTTTTAGAAGATGTGGAACGTGCAATCAACATTAAACCTATTTATAACCTAAATATTTCATCTCCACTTCCTAGCGAAATTAGTATTGCCCTTTATCGGATTACCCAAGAATCATTAACTAATATTTGTAAATATGCCACTGCCACAGAAATAAAGCTAGAATTATCAACTTCACCCGTCGAATTAAACTTAGAAATTAAAGATAACGGAGTTGGATTTGAATTAAACCAAAATACCACAGGGTTTGGATTGCAAAGTATGCGCGATCGCACTGAAGCTTTGGGTGGACAATTTAATATTGAAACTTCCTCTGGGAAAGGCTGCAAAATACAAGTAAGAATTCCTATTAACATGCTTAATCCTTAGTTGATTTATATTTTAATATTATCTTATTCTCTGTGCCTCCGCGTCTCTGCGTGAGGTAACTTCATACTTTGAATCAGCAGCGTCAAATTACTACGTTAAGGCAGAAGGAATAAGGCTTATTAATAGTTAGCTGATTTACGCCGACCTGTACTAGTCATAATTGTGCTAAATATGACTCAGGATGGAAGTGCGATCGCTCGTTCGAGATACCAAATAAAATATTTGATACCAAAATTGGATTGATTTACATACATTATTACTCAAATTATCTATAATTCCCAAACGGATTTTCAAAAACTAATTTGAATTTACATATTCGGCAATTATTATATAATTGAGGGTTAAGTTTTTAATTTGAATAAGGAAAAATATCATGAAGGTCGCAATACTGGGAAAAGGTGGAAGCGGAAAAAGCACAATTAGTTGGCTCTTATCCCAATATTTGAGCCAAGTCAAAAATATTAAAACCTTGGCGATCGATGCAGACCATAATATGGACTTGTCTACTTGTTTGGGGGTAAATCCCTACGAAGTTAAACATTTCAAAGACTTTAATGATGAGTTCAGACAGTTGGCAAATATGCCCAAGGTGGGAATGTGGAGGGAGTATTTTAAATCTAGCCCTGTTTATTTTACCTATCCGCAAATCGAACAAACGGAAATAGTTGGCAAATACTTGACCTCGGTTAATCCCAATTTGGATTTAATTGTGTTGGGACTTGGTGACGAAGAAATCATGAACAGTTACAAGTGTTCCCACGCTTTATCGGCTCCTGTCAAGCATATGCTACCAACCCTTAACATGGAGAATGGCTCGTGGTTAGTACTGGATTCTGTTGCTGGCTCTGACATGGTAAATTACGGTTTATACTTTGCCTTCGACTGTGTTATTGCGGTCGTTGAAGGAAATGTCAACAGTATAAAAGTAGCCAATCAGCTTCATAATCTGATAAATAAACAGGGAATGAAGCTCAATTTTATTCTGAATAAATATAATAGAGAAAATAATTTTATTCCAGAATTTGAACAAGAATTTCAAGATGCTATTTTGGGTAAAATAAACACAGATTTAGCTTTGACTAATTACGACTTTTCTTCGGTAGATAAAGTAAATTTGCGTAATTTAGAAACTATATTCACTAATATTAAAACATTTCCTCCAATACAAGATCCATATCAAAAACTTAAGGTATTTGAGGAAGGTAAAGTATTATAATTAGGTTAAAGTTACAACTTGAAATTTAAAGATTTTGTCGAGAATACCAAGCACGAATCAAAAGACTAAGTACGCGATCGCAATTCGCTGATGTTTACCACGAACTGCATACACAATTAATGACGATTGGTGGCTACACCGATTTGTTACTCGAAGGAGTGACGGAAATTCCGTCAGAAAGTAGTCCCCTGTTGCGGACAATGCGTCACGAAATAAATCGCACCAATCGACTGGTCAGGGATTTAATTATTATTAGCCCGTTGCTAGATGTTAGTTTTTAAAAAATAATTTTGCGATCGCACTTAATTCATCCAAATGATTTTATCCACATAATTTGTTTGCGGATATTATTTGTTCGCAGATGTTGTCGGGGGTTCGCATCGCTACAGCCCCACCAGATATCAAGATATCAGGTTTTTCGATGTTTTCACTACACCAAAGATGATATTTGTCTAGATTTGATCGAATATTTTACAGGTGAAGCGCGAAGCTCGCCATAGTTTGGTGACTTTTGTAAATTATCGATTATAAAACAATATAAAAACTTCCGGTTTCTCTACGAAATCGGAAGTTTTTGGCTCTTGCTGAATATTGTGATTGAAGCTAATTATAATATTCCCAACTTTCCATCAAAATCAGGAATATAAAATTAATTAACCAATCTGCTCATCGAGATTAACTTTGACTACTTTGTTTTTCTCTTCCGAAGTTTTTGGCAATGTCAAATTCAAAATACCATCTTTGTATTCTGCCTTAACCTCAGTATTTTGAATGCGGGTAGATAGAGGGATTACACGCTGAAAATTACCGTAATGAAATTCGGTTTTAGTCACCCCATTTTCATTAGTTGTAGTTTCCTGCTTGCGTTCACCACTAATATAAACCGCATTTTCTGTAACTTTAATATCCAAGTCTTTTTTGTCGATTCCTGGCAATTCAAGTTTGAGGTTAATTGCTTCCTGGGTTTCGGCAAGTTCGACTGCGGGTACTTTGGTAAAACTACCTTCAAATAAGTTTGATGGAGTTAGTGCATCATCAAATAAACGGTTGAGTTGATGTTGCATTGCATTCATTTCCTGCCAAGGGTTCCAACGGACTAATTTCATAGTTTGATTTCCTGATAACTTATTTAGATATTTATTCTGTTGCGGTATTTCATTTACCGCTCACACTTTTATAGTAATTAAATGCTAAATATCTGAAATACGGTTTTCACAACTTTTTTTTTTGAAAATAGCCGACCAGTAAAAATTACTAGATAAGTGATATAAACTACATATAAACCGTACCAATATTAATTCGGTTAATACTATCTGCGATAAGTTTTATTTTTTCTTTACCCAGTAAAAATAAAAAAGGATTGAACTCAAGTTCAATCCTTTCACTTATAATGGTTATGTATGACAAATAGATAAGAATGCGGTTGAGAAAGTTAATTGAGGAGAGTAATCAATCTCCCACTATCTCCCAATTATGCGGTTTTTTGCTTCTTACGATTGCGGAGTAACATTCCACCAACACTAGCTAAACCTAAGACAACACCAGGTTCGGGAACGCTTGCAGTGTATGCACCTTGACCGATGCGGAATGTGTGGTTATCGGTTTCAAAACCACCACCACCAACTTGAGAAAGTACGATTTTATCAAAGTTGTCGTTTTCACTTTCTGAGAATATCTCGAAGAAAGCATTCTTCTGACCACCATGTTGGGTTGCTGAAACAGTTGCGAGAGAATTCATCATCTCATAGGTTAACTTTTTGATTGAAGTACCACTTTTGAAGAATTCAATAGTATTACCACCACTCAAAGCGCCTGCATCAAATCCGAAGTAATTAAATACTTTACCACCTAAAGCCTCAACGATGGTATTACTATCTGAGAAAACTGCCAAGTATTTTGATATATTAACCTCAGCATTTACACCAGCAGGTGCCCATTTGTCAGAGATAATACCAGTTTTCTGATTTACAGTGGTTGAAGGAGCGCCATTTGAAAATGAATATTGTACTTTGCTGTTTCCTGGAGTTATACCATCATTGAAATCGAAGGTTTGATAGTTTGAATTGTTAATACCTGTAGAGAAAGCACCTTCATTTTTGACGTTTGCATCGCGGTAAGTACCAGAACTATAGGTCATACCTAAAGCATGTGCAGAACCAGCATAACTTACGGATGCGATCGCAGTAGCGGCAGTAGATAGAAGAGCGATTGAAAGAGCTTTTTTTTGCTAATAACATTTTAAAAATCCTTTGCTTCTCGTTTGATGTTTTTGTTTTGATAAGCCCATTGTGCTTTGTGCTTCTAAATTTCAACACCAGAACGATTGCTGATTTTTACATTTTCTTTTTCTTGGAGATAAATGTGATTTATTTGACTGTATTTATCGAGGAATCTAGAAATGTTACTGATATTCTGCTTTGTTATCTCTATTGTTTTGTGTAGAAACTGTAAAGCGATCGGTGCTAAATTGTAAACAAACTTTATCTATGAAGGATACTAATTTGTAATTCATCGATAATTTATATTTTTAGGCTTCTAAATAAAGAACAGCCAACCTTAACAATAATTTACGCAGTGTTCAAACAAGAAAAACAAGAAAATTTCCAATACCCAATGACCATTAATCACCCATGACCAATAAACAATTCGCTCCAGCAACCCAACGTAACCGCGAAGCAATATTAGAAGTGCTTTTGCAAGTACTGCCAGTGAGGGGGACTATTTTAGAAATTGCCAGTGGAAGCGGAGAACATGCAACATACTTTGCACCAAACTTAAAACCACGCAAATGGCTACCTTCAGATACAAGCGCGATCGCACGGGATAGTATTGTCGCATGGTCGCAGGAATTCCCATCTGCAAATCTTTATCCCCCGATTGAACTGGATGCGAGTTTGCCTGTGTGGAGTGTGGAATCAATGGATTTACAAGACTTAGAGATTTGTGCGATCGCGAATATTAATATGATTCATATTTCCCCCTGGAAAGCTTGTTTGGGATTAATGGCAGGTGCGGGGAAAATTTTGCCTTGTGGGGGTATTCTATATATGTATGGTCCCTATAAGTTGGATGGTAAGCATACTGCACCCAGTAATGCAGCATTTGATGCGTCATTGCAAATGCAAAATCCTGAGTGGGGAGTACGGGATTTGGATGATGTCATTGCAGCAGCTAAAGCCCAAAAATTAACTTTACTCAAGACTGTGGAAATGCCTGCTAATAATTTATCGGTGGTATTTCAACGAGATTAATCACCTGTTTTCCCAAAAACTATCAATTGTGACAAATTTATAGCCTTGGGCTAATAATTGCGGTATCAAAGCTTCTGCTGTGGTAGCTACATCTTGTCCACCAAAATAACCATCGTGTAGTACTATGATTGAGCCATTTTGAACTCGCTCTAATACTCGCTTGACTACGATATTTATGCTTGGTCTAACCCAATCTTCTGGGACAACGCTCCACATTACCGGACGATAATTCCATTGTTTCAGTAATTTTAATGTGTTGGGGGTAAAAAAGCCATTTGGTGGACGAACATCGCGGATTTTTTCGGATGCGATATTGCAGGTTTGAGAAATGGTGATTTGAGTTTTTTCTAGGCTATTCCGCAATTCTTGTTGAGTAAGCAAGGGAAAATTATGATGTTCGTAACCATGTAATCCAATCCAGTGGTTGCGGCTATATACCATTTTAGCGGCTTCGGGGGCGCGGTTGACACATACACCCAGCCAAAAGAAGCTCGCAGGAATTTGGTAACGGTCTAAAACTGCGAGTAATTGGGGTGTATATTCTCTATGGGGACCATCATCAAAGGTAAGGGCAATATTTTGAGAATTGGGATTTCCTGTCCACAGACAATTAGGAAAGCTTGGTTTGAGAATTTTATAGATTAATGGGTATAAGGGGGCAAATTGCATCATTAATTCTTTTTTTTGATAAATAAAATTAGGGCAAACAACCCTCCGGATGCGTCAATTTAGGAATGAGAATTTAATAACTTACATGTATTTGTGGTACTAATATTCTAAGTGCAGGCAGGATGCCTGCTCCACAAGAAAAATTGCACTTTATTTAATCCACATTCCTTACAGTTTGCCCCTACGGTATTTAAAACACGTCTATTGTAACGGTAATGTCACCACACAAGCCGTTCCTACACCAACTTCACTGGTAATGTTGATAGTTCCTTGATGCAAGTCTACACATTTTTTGACGACAACTAATCCTAATCCCGTACCGGAAATACTGCGGACATTTTTACCACGATGAAATGGTTCAAAAAGTTGCTTTTGAGTGGTAGGAGGAATACCAATACCCCAATCTTGAACTTGGAGTATAACTTTATCGGGTTCAAATTCTAGCGCTAAATGCACATTTCCCCCGTCAGGAGAATATTTAATTGCATTGGAGAGCAAATTAGCAAGAATTGAGCGTAGTAACCTTTCATCTACCCATCCAGGAACAGCTTTACCTTGACGAGTAAAAGTAAGTTTGTGTATTTCTCCTGCACTCAGTCGTAGTTCTTCAATAAAAGAACCACAAAAAGATTCTAAATCTAACTGCTTGGGATTAAATTCTAATTTTCCAGCTTCGGCTCGATTAATAGTTAAAATATCGTCCAACATTTGTACCATATTTTTTACAGAACCCTGAATTCTCTGCAAATTCCTCAGTCGCTTAGAAGAGTTATCCCACTCATCCCGACAGTCTTCTAATAACTGCGCTGCTGCTAAAGCTGTACTCAAGGGGGTACGAAACTCGTGGGAAGCCATTGAGAAGAAGCGTGTTTTGAGGGCACTAAGTTCTTTTTCTCGCTCTAGTGCTAGCCGAATTTCGTCTAGTCGCTTGCGTTCTGTAATATCTGCAATCACAGCCACTAATCCATTGATATTATTCTCAGTATCGGATAATGGAGCGGCGGAAAAAATAATATTTATAGGAGTACCATCTTTTTTATGGCGCTGCAATTCGACTCTGCTGTAGGTCGTACCCTGTAATATACTTTGTTGGAGGGTATTATATTCTTCCATCTGGTCGTCTAAAAAAATTGGGCTGGGAGAGTCTATCACCTCCGCTTCTGTCCAACCGAACATCCGTTCCGCAGCTGGGTTCCAAATTTTGACATTACCTGCTAAATCTAGGGTAAAAATAGCGCGAGGTGAAGCTGTTATCAAAGCTTGTAGTGCTGCTTCTGTGCGTTGACGTTCGGCAATTTCTGCCCTGAGAAAAGTATTTGCTTGTGCTAATTCTTGAGTACGCTGTTGAACGCGAAGTTCCAGTTCCGCATTAAATATTTGTAATTGTTTATAAAGTTCTGACTGTTGAATTGCGATCGCAACTTGGGTTGCTAGTTGCTTCATTAATTCAACTTCCCAGGATTCCCAGTTACGAGGATGACTGCACTGATGGGCAATCAATAATCCCCATAAATAAGGAGTTTGCCGATCGACTTCGCGATTTTCTTGTAAAATTGGTACTACTAATTTTGCCTTAACACCAAACTGTTTTAAAAAATCTGCCAAGCATGGCTCTACATCTGCCTGTTCAACATTGGTAATGGCACGGGTTTTCCCCAATGAGTATGCTTGATGAAATTCTTCAGGAAATACTTCTTCGGGAAACGTGTCTCCCAAAATTTTTGTGTACTCAGGTAAGACTGTTTCTGTAATTGCACTTCCTGTTCCATCCTCCCAAATCTGATAAATCAACACCCGATCTGCTTGGAGAAAATCCTGTACCCCGGCAACTGTAGTCGCTAGAACCTCCTCTAAATCCAAAGATTTGCGGATATGTTGAGCAATTTTGTTTACTAATCTTTCTCGTTCGGTTTGCTGTCGTAGTATTCCTTCTGCTTGTTGTCGTTTAGTTACTTCCTGGCAGAGAAGATAGTAAACTACTGCCAAGGCAATAATTATTGAACATACAAAGATGGGGGCAAGATTGAGAGTGCTAATTGTATCGATGTTTAGCATGTTGGCGATACCTGCTACATAAAATCTAGACAAGTCTAGACATTACTCAACGTTTCAATAGCATACTAGAAGATACCTCCAAGAGCGAACGAAGAAGGCGCTTTTTTGGTGAATTATTAGCAACGTTTATCAAACCGAGTGTATAAACCGCCATATTTAAACCAGTATTGCTTCACTTTGTTGCAAGGTGTATGCAAACTTGCTTTGCCACGATAAAGAAAAACTTGACGATGATCGCCCATCCAAATCTTATCAATTGTTTCTACGGAAATAAGACTTCCCCCCAAAGCGACAATACAAGCGGTAAATCTCTCAACGCAAGAATAATCTATGGTTTCAAATATAAAAAAGTTACCCTCACAAATTAAATGACGACTTCTGATCCAACATTTGAGTTTTTTCTCCGCTTCTGGTGGCAACATTTTGTGCTGCGAATAATTTGAATTTAATATTTTCGATGATTCTGTTTCAGATAATGTGAGCATTGTCAAGAGATTGATTAAAAACCGTCTTATACCAATTATTTGTGAATTTTGCTGCTAGTAGGTGCGGAGTGACTTCCCAAGAAAGCCTCGCTCCACTTGTCTGGTGGAGTTCTTCAAAGAACTATGATGCAATCCAAGTCTTTGTGTGACGCGATCGCAACAAAGACTTAGATTTGCTACTTGGTTTTAAACAATTTCCGTGATGCTAATTATTTTGCCGGAAGTACGATGAATCCGTTGAATTTGCGGGGTCATATTGTCACCAGCAACGGTATATGTAGTAGTGGCGAGACGATTTGAACCACCAAATTTGGAACCCTGAACCACAATCTTGAACATTTTTTTGTTTGCTTCACCGGAACCCCCTAAATTAAAGGATGCGGGTGTAACTTTATTCGCACTATTAGTTGCGACTGCATAAACAAGCTGGGAAGCTTTGACAGCACTACTTACCTGTGCCGCTCCGCGATCGAGACTAAACATGCGGTTATAACCAACTTGCTTTTGCCCTACCTGGGTGCTGTTTCCGCGATAGTAGGGGACAATGTTTTCTCCAAATGCTTTTTGATATTCCTCACTGTCAAGATAAGAATCAATTTCAGCTTCGTAACCAAATTCGATACAGCGACGGATATGTTCGGAAATTTCCTCTTGACTTTGGGGAGCGCGACCTAATAAATGCTTGAAATTTAATTCAATAAAGCGATAGGGAGCGCATTTCTCAAAATAGCGACTGCGATAGAAGCTTGATTTTGCGACTTCCCGAACAAAATCCCGCACAGTGATTGTGCGATCGCATAATCTTGATTCAGCACTTATTAAGCGTTCACTATCCATGACATGGGGATTACCTAAAACCTGTTTGTAAACTCCGCGAATTACTGACTGGATATCATCTGTAGGACTTGTTGCCCAGAGTTCATATGTATAAGTTGTTGCCATTTGATTCCCCTAAGTTGTAGATTTTATATTTTTGAACCACTGTCGTAGAGAAAGGAATTACATCTCCAATTAATTACTCACAATTAATCACACAGCAAAGACTTTCCTCAGTTATCGTCGAGTGATATGGTTTTGGGCTGAATCTAAATCAATCCCAAAAATTGCTTCAGTTTTTCTTACTTAAGAAAGTCAGAGTTCCAAAGGCAGGAGGAGGAAAATAGATTTTTTGCAATTTGCTACAGGGTTAAAAAAATCCCGTCTATTGCTTTCTAAATTTATTTATGTTTTCCTTGTCCTCTCTGCCATCGGTGTTATCCATGCACGCGCAGCTTTGGCTATTTTTCCCAACAAGTAAGTAAAATTGTTGTTAACTAAGTTGTTAACTAAAGATTACGAAACACTAACTCACGGGGGTGATACTAGCAATTACGCCACCTTGTTGGTGAATCCTTTGATACTCTTGGGATAGTTTATCAAAGGGTACGAGATAGACTTGGTTACCACGTCGAAACCGAGAAATTCGGTTAACTTGATTTGCTCGGTAGGATGTCACCTCAATGCGATAGACCTTGCCATTTTCGCTTGCACCCACACCATGAATAGTTCTCGAACCCAAAGCTGGATTACGGAATGTTGCACCGGCACTTGCTGGTGAAATTACAGGGGTTGGTGTACTTTGAATAACTAGACTATTTAATTTTGGTTGTTTGCCTGCCAAGTCTCCTTTAAGACTACTGCTGGAAGCTCCCCGCACCATTTGGAAAAGGTGAGTAAATTGCACCATATTCTGACAAGCTTCGGTTTTGTAACCTCGAATATAGGGTACAAAGTTTTCTCCAAAGGTACTTTGGTATTCGTCGCTGTCGATATAGGAGTCAATGTCAGCTGCAAAACCTTTGTTATCAAGGATATTGCTGTGCATTCTCATCTCTTCCAAGTCGATGGGAGTACGACCAAGAAAATGTCTAAAGTTCAACTCAATTGCCCGGTAACGAGCGCAACTGGTAAAAAATCGAGAACAGTACAAATCTGATTTCCCAACCTGACGCACAAATTCGCGAATGCTAATTTCACCGAGTTTTAACTGTGACTCTGGCACAGCTAGTCGTTCGCTGTCCATTACATAGGCATTGCCTAAAACTTGCCTGTAAACGGCTTTGATGATGGTTTCCTTCTCTTCTGTTGAAGAACCAGATACCCACTCAACTGGTGGGGTTTCATCAAACAGGCTGATACCTAAACGTGAACTTGGTCCAAAAGCCATTGAATGAAAATCTCCTAATTCAGATATGGGGTTATTTAGAAACCCATATAAGATAGAGAATTACATGTCAAAAGTAAGGAATATGGTCAGGAAGTTGTAAAGAAATCGGAAAGATTCTGTATTATTGAGATATTGTTACTTTTCGTAATTTTTAGCAATTAACCTTTAGAACTGATTTTACAAAGCTCTAGATGTGGAGAATATAAATATATATGGATATATGTTGATAAAACAATGTTATGCGAATTCTTTTGGTTGAAGACGATGTACGTCTGGCTGATACTTTAGCTGAAGCTCTGACCGACCAACGTTATATAGTTGATGTGGTGACGGATGGGGAAGCTGGGTGGCATCAAGCGAAAATGCTGGATTACGATTTGCTGCTGCTGGATGTGATGTTACCGGAGCTTGATGGAATTAGTTTATGCCATCGATTGCGATCGCACAACTACAGTATGCCTGTTTTGATGTTAACTGCCCGTGATACGGTTAGCGATAAGATTACTGGATTAGATGCAGGGGCAGATGATTATGTGGTCAAACCTGTGGATTTGCAAGAGTTGTTTGCCCGGATTCGAGCTTTGCTACGTCGGGGTCATGCTTCATCTCCACCTATTCTCGAATGGGGAAATTTACGTCTCAATCCCAGCACTTATGAGGTGAGTTACAGGGATATTCTATTGCATTTGACCCCAAAGGAATATGGACTTTTGGAATTGCTGTTGCGAAATGGTCGTCGTGTGTTGAGTCGGAGTGTGATTATTGAGCATGTTTGGTCGTTAGAATCTCCCCCGGAAGAACATGCTGTGAAGGTTCATATTAGAAGTTTGCGTCAAAAGCTCAAAGCTGTGGGTTCTGCTGAAGATTTGATTGAGACTGTTCACGGGATGGGTTATCGTCTCAAACAATTGGTGTGAAATATTAGTGTGAAACTATTTAATAGACATCTCCGAGAAAGATGTAGAGACGTAGCAATGCTACGTCTCTACAAGGGTTCTAGGTAACGCATAATTAATTTTCACTCCTATTACTATTCTGTCTAATGTACCAATCCTGCGCGTAAAGCCCGAACCGCAGCTTGAGTGCGATCGGCAACACAAAGTTTACTCAAAATACCCCGAACGTGGGTTTTCACAGTGCCGACAGTCAGGTAAAGTCTTTTAGCGATTTCCGCGTTATCACAACCCGCAACAATTAACTCTAAAACTTCCTTCTCCCGTTGAGTTAAAGGGAAACTTTCGATAGTTTTTTCCAATTCTGGCTCTAAACCTTCAATCATCACCCTTTTCGAGCTTGTGCTGTTGATATCGTCTTGCCGTACTTGTTGGAGTACAATATCTGCGATCGCAGGATCGATCCACGAGCTACCTGTAGAGGTTATTTTAACTGCGTTAATTAAGCGATCGCTTTCGATGTCCTTCATGCAGTAAGAATCTGCTCCAGCACCAAAGGCAGCTAGTACAGTTTCCTCGCTGTTTTGCATGGTTAAAATCAGCAGATTAGTTGTAAAGTCTTGGGTTTCTTGCTGATATTGCCTATATTTGCGTGTTAGTTCAATCCCATCCATGTCAGGCAAACCAATATCAATAGTAGCCACATCTGGCTTCATCTTCTTGAGTAGCTCAAATCCATCTGTACCATTGGAGGCTTCTCCGATAATCTTGATTTCCGGCTCGGTTTGTAAAGCAGCCCGCAAGCCCATTCTGGTAAGGTTATGGTCTTCAATTACAATCACCTTAATCTCGCTCATGGCTGTTTATCTCTCTCCAGATTTTATATCTAATAAAGTAAAGTACAGGCTAAAATAAGATTCCTATTTTATTGGTAAAGTTATACAGAAAACACTATTGTTAAGATTTTTAAGTTAATTACATCTACTATAAGTAGGAAAAAAGCTTCTTGTCAAATTGCTAGAAATAAAAGTTCACTAAGTACATCTTGTGAGAATAAGTTTTGCACATCTTTCGTTAGATAGATTTTAGATTTAAGAAAACTAGACTTATGAATCTAGCCTTGAGACAGAGAAAAGGATATTTTAATGAAATACGTTGTATGCAAATAGGATTAGCATTATCAATGTATATGATGAATGTTTATTTATCTTCAATAACGTCATGTATCTTCAAAAATCTGTCAAAAAAGATAAAATTCTTGTTGTTGATGATATTTTTGAAAATTTACTTCTACTAGAAGCTGTTTTAGAAGCGGAAGGTTACGAAGTTAGTTTGATAGAAGATAGTAAAACTGGTTTGAGAATGGTTGAGGATTTGTTACCGGATTTAATTCTGTTAGATGTAATGATGCCAGAATTGGATGGTTATGAATTTACTCGTCGTGTTCGTCAAAATAACAATCTACCATACATTCCCATTTTGCTAATTACTGCTCATGGGCAATCAAGTCTTGTTGAGGGACTTGATGCGGGTGCTGATGACTTTATTCGCAAACCATTCGATCCGGAGGAGTTACATGCAAGGGTTCGCTCTTTATTGCGTCTCAAACATAGTATAGATGAACGTGACCAGATGGCGAACTTACGGGAGGATTTTGTTTCTCGTTTTACTCACGATTTAAGAACACCTTTGGTTGCCGCAAATCGAGTGTTAAAGCTGATGCAAGAAGGAATCTTTTTTTCGGTGACACCGGAATCTTTGGATATTTTTAAAACGATGATTAGTAGTAATGAAGATTTACTAACGATGGTTAATAATTTACTCGAAGTATATCGTCATGAGGCTGGTAGTAAAAGTTTAAAAATTGCTCCTTTTGATATTGAAAATTTAGTTAGTGAAGTCACACAAGAATTAAAACCTTTGGCAGTAGAGAAAGGGTTAGTTATCAATTTGGAGATATTCGGAAATCATACTGGCAGCAAAAGTTTAATTTCGGGCGATCGCATTGAATTACGACGGGTAATTACAAACCTTTTAGGTAATGCAATTAAGTTTACGGATGAAGGTTCGGTAAATATCCGTTTAAACTTAAATCCAGATATCATAAGTATTGAGATTCAGGATACAGGGGCTGGAATTTCTAGTCGAGACCAAGCAATGTTATTTGAGCGTTTTCGTTCTGGTAAACATCAAGGTTCTGGTAGCGGTTTAGGTTTATATTTATCACGCTACATTATTGAAGCTCATCAAGGTTCGATTGATGTGCATTCTGAGCCTGGAAAGGGTAGTAAATTTACTGTCAATTTACCTCATGTTGTTCATAGTTAAATTTTTAAAATTCTGATATAAATCTATAATTAGTGACAATAAATAAGTATCTCTAGGAAATTGGCAATTATTTATATAGTAGTCTAATTGGGATTTTTATATATGTAGAATAGGACAATTTAGATTAGAATTTGTCCCCTCGACAATAAGATAATATTAATAATTAGTTATAGCGAAATAATTGTGCATGTAATAAATTATTTTAATTTTAGTAAGTTGTGATAATGCAATATTATTTAACTGGCACTTTACTATTAGTTATCTCTAAAAAGAACGGAAAAATATATATTAATGTATTGATGTAAGAAGGAATGTCTCTGAAAAATAATACTTTTTATTTTATATTTAAAATGCTATGGTTATGGCAAATTAAGAGAGGTTAAATTATCTAAAATGTTAGATAAAGCTAAACAATTAAAA
Organism: Calothrix sp. CSU_2_0; assembly: GCA_012034595.1. Lineage (GTDB taxonomy): Bacteria > Cyanobacteriota > Cyanobacteriia > Cyanobacteriales > Nostocaceae > Brunnivagina. The sequence continues at coordinate 40,784 of JAAUPE010000008.1, forward strand.
CAAAAATTACTTGAATTTGTCCTAGATTCAGAAGGAGATTTAGCGATTGCTCTCGAAACTTTTTATGCAAATAAATTATCTAAACTATCTAAATCTCAATATCAAATTGCCACAAATAAAGACATGATATTGGATATGTTTTTGACTGAAGGTAAAGTTGGAAAAAAAACACCAATTGATTTATTTTTAGAAAATAATCTAGAAATTTCTACTTGCGATCGCAATCTTGTTAATAGTTGGCATCAAAGTTTTGTTGGTTTGTTTGCTGTGACTGAAATTTTTGTTGATGGTTGTGTATTAATGAACTGGACGACTGCCAAAAATTATCGAGTCAAAGTACAAACTTTAGATGAGTTACAGTCATTAAGTCGGGTAAAAAAAGGGGAAATTTTACTGACTCGTATTGCACCTGTAACTGATATAGAATGGATGTTCTCTACTCCTATTACCATCATGGGTAAATTGGGAAAACCCAAACTAGCTGTAGCAATTGGTAATTTCAAACAGAACTATAAAAATTACCTTTACGCAGATTCTCCCGAATTGTTGGAGGAAGCATGGCTATCAGTAGAGCAGTATCATCAAGCTTTTATTGATTTTTTTAAGAGTGATGAAATTACTTTATCAGGATATCAACTCCAAAAAAAACTAAAAGAATTTCAAGGATCTATAACTCAGTGTCGTTTGGAAGCAGCAGGAATAGATAGCTCAAAATCTTTAAAAGAATTGGTAGAAGATGCTGGTATTTCGAGTGAAGAAATGGTGAATAGTGCCGCAGAAATTGGTGTTGATACCAAAGAAATTAATCAAATTTTAGAGGGGAATAGAAATTCTCAAATGGTTATGCCTGATATTGAATTACCCAATCATCTTAAAAAAGCAGAACAGGTTACTGTGATTACCCATCCTCGTTGGGGACAAATGTTTTTGACAAATTATCACTCATTTAAAAACTTGCTGGAAGCACCTGATTGGCATAGTATCGAGGATGGTGAAAAATTAATTCGTCAGTATTTAAATGAACCGGAAATTAATATCAGTATTTGGTATCGTTTAGCTAATCAATATCCTGTTGAATTAGAAAAAATATTAAGGGAATTTTTAAATAGAGAAGACTTTGATTTACAACAAGATTTAGAAGCTACTCTTCAAGGATTTAATAAAGCTCTAGAACCAGAATTGCCAGAAATTGCTAGTGTTCCCACACATTTACATAATTTGTTTCAAGAAGCTCTGATGGAAGTTAATAATACTAGTAGTAGTAAATCTAAAAGTAAGGGCAAAGCTAAAACAGGATTTGGTTAAATTTTTTGTATAGAAAAATCATATCGGCTGTTTAAGCAGGATTAAGTATTGGACATCTCCGAAAATGATTGTAGAGACGTAGCACTGCTACGCGAATGTGCCGGGACAGAATATTCTGTCCGGCAACTTCGCTGTCTCTACCAGGGTTTCAGGCAACGCATAATTAAATTCGGTCGATGTCTATTGCATCCAAACCAGAAACGCTACAGTGTTGGGTTTCAGAATAGTGAAACCCAACCTAAAAAATTCATATACCCCATTTAATCTAAGGCTTTTTTGATTTCATCTTTGATATTTTGAGCAGTATGACGAGCTTGAGATTCGACTTGTTTTGCCTTACCTTCAGCTTTATCACTGGGATTCCCTGTAACTTCACCAACTACTTCTTGAATTTTTCCTTCGATATTTTTAGCAATCGCTTTTGCTCTATTTTCAGTACTCATATTTCTCCATTAAATTAGTGAATATTGTGATAGCTTATTGATTACTTAACTCATTAAAGAAAGCAATATACATAGCATAAATTAATCTATATTTTATGAATTCCATCTTTAGAATATACTTGTCAAGATATTATTACTACCTAAGAATGAAGACTATAAAAAATGAATTATTCCTTTAGATACATGGTCTATCGATTAAATTTATGCTTCTATCTCTAAAGACATATCTATGAAATAGGTTTGTCTTCCTAATATATTCGCAAAACATCGATATTAGCCCTGATGATACATAATTTGCCTTCAGATAATATCTGAAGATTTTCGAGATTAGTTCACTAGATAGAGTAAAAATCTCATAAAAAAATCTAACATTAAACCATAAACCAATTCCAAAACATTACAACTCATTCAAAAAGGAGAAATCGAAATGACAAGTATAATTGCTTGGTTAGCTTTAGGTTTAATCGCAGGTGCATTGGCTAAATTAATCTATCCAGGAAGTCAAGGTGGCGGTATTTTCTCTACTATTGGATTAGGTATCTTAGGAGCATTAGTAGGTGGTTATTTAGGTCAAGTACTTCTGGGGAGTGGTGCCGCAGCGTCAGCAACAGCAGGAGCATTCTCTATCGGAAGTATCATTTTTGCAGTCCTTGGTGCTATTTTGCTAATTTTTATTTGGGGTTTAGTCGCACGTCGAGCAGCGTAATTACATGTTAATTAACTGGATTAATTAATTTGATTAATTAACTCAATTAATTAACATGTACAAACCTCAATTAATGGATTTTAGAAATTAATGAGGTAACTAGGGGATAACAGAATAATAGCAGAGGAAAATAAATCATGAAAAAAGCGATACCAACGGTAAGCTTCGCTAAAGCATTATTTGCTAGTAGTATTTTGTTACTCTCACTTGTGGCTTGCAATGATGCTAAAAAACTAGTAATGTAGCTCCAGATTCTACTAGCGATAATGTACAAGTTCCTAACGCACAAGAAGCTCAATCAGCCAAAGAAGACGCGACTAGCGAAACCCGCAGAAGACAATTGAATGCGGATATTAAAGCAAGAGAAGAGCGTAATAATGCTTTGAATCAAGGTTCGGCAGAAAATAGAACTAACAACGATATTGCCAGTGAAGTTCGTAGCAAATTAGAAGCAAATCTCCCTGCTAGTGCCTTGGTCGTAGAAGCTGAAGATGGGATTGTTACAGTTACTGGAACTGTTCCTACTCAAGAACAATTCAATAGGATTTCTAAGTTAGCACAAGAAATAAAAGGTGTTAAATCTGTAGATTTGAAAGCAACTGTAGCACCTGCTAAAAGCACACTAAATAATTGATGGAACACAATTACAAGTAAGCATAACTACTGTTTATGTAGTAGTTTGCTCTGAAAATTCATAAATAAAAATTAAATTCCATCTCAACTCTTCGTAAAATTGCAAAATCTAATCGGGGAATGACAGCAGTATTACAAAAAACAAAATCAAATTAATACTGTTGTCAGATGTTTTTTAGATAGAGGTGTATCTCGCGATCGCATTTCGATAATGGCGAATAATTTTCAGTCTTAGGCTCGAATTACTGGCTTTATTACCAAGTAAAGATGTGATTTTTGGAGGATTTAGAAGTAGGGCTGTTTTGGTTCCCTGTTTGCTTATTTTTTAGCTTTGCTCAGTGGTGTTGGTGTGCTGTATTCTTAGCCTTGTCAGTTCTGTGTAGATAGGGTTCGATTGATGCGGTATTTTTAGAAGCTGCAAATCGATGCTATTTATCGATAATTTGTCGAAGATAGGAATTAAATTTTGTCAAATAGCAAAGGTGTATATCTAACTACCCAAGTTTGTTTAAAAAATTAGCTTGTTTAAAAGCTGGACAGTCCAGCTTTTTTGTCAAAAATTAATCATAAATCTGATTACCAATTTTTAAAGTCGGTAATATACAGGTATTCTAACTCAGAAATACCAAATTTTAGTTTTCGCAAATGATAGCTAGCAGTGGCAAATTTTCGATCATTTATTTTGGGGATACTCTTAAGTCTTATAATTTAAGTATAAGAACAGGCTACGTTTTATTTTGATTGTGAAATTGCGACTTCACAAATAAATCTACAGAGAATCAAGTTGTTAATCTTAAGGATGAGTGCTAAAATCGATGGACAGATTATTACTTTTATCGAAATGATAAGTTATATGGGAATTCGGTTTGGATTTTAAATGTAATTAGGTATTGTTTGGTGCGCGAGAACGGAATTCGTAAAGTGGGGTAGCTCAAGAACAAATTTAAGTTAAAATTAAGTGTAAAATTAAACTTAAAAGTAAAATAATTCACCAATATAGCAATTAACCAGATACTAACTAATCAAAATTACGTAGTAAAGACAATAAACTCTAATGCTGAACCGTTTGAAAATAGGAACTAAGATAGGAGCTAGTTTTGCCTTGGGTTTAGCAATGCTGACAGCAATTGGTCTAGTTTCCTACCGTTCTATTAATGAATTGATTACGAGTTCCAGCAAGGAAAACATACCTCTCAAGTACTTCGTCAGATTCAATCGCTGAATTTAGAAATTAGAAATGCCGAAAATGGAGTGCGTGGTTACATAATTACAGAACAAAATGATTATATCAAACCATACACAACTGCCATTGAAGAATCGCAGCGACTGTTGCAAGAACTACGGAGGAAAACTTTAGATAACTCAAATCAACAGCGTCGTCTCGACATTTTAGCACCATTAATAAAGCTAAGATTGGAACGACTGGAAAACGGAATTAACTTACGCAGAAACAAGGGTTTTGAAGCAGCGCAGCAGTTTATTCTCACAAATCAAGGAGCGAAAATTGCAGATGAGATTGCACAAATAACTCGGCAAATGGAAGCTGAGGAAAATAAATTGTTGTTGCAACGCTCTAATCAAGTGCAAGTCGCTGTTAGATTCACACTTAATACTATTGTTTACGGTATTCTGCTATCTTTTATTATTTTAGCTGCAATTGGCTACATACTTACCCGGAATATTTCCAAACCCCTAAGTGGATTTTCTCAGATAGCCTTAGCATTGGGAAAAGGTGATTTATCTGCTAGTTTACCAACGAGCGATCGCCAGGATGAAATTGGACTGCTGACACGCACTTTTAACCAGATGATTGCCAATTTGCGAGATACAATCCAGAAAAATGAGCAGCAAAATTGGCTTCAATCTAATCTTGCAGAATTTACCCAAAAGTTACAAGGACGTAGAAATTTAGAAACATTGACACGGTTGATATTATCCTATTTAACACCTTTGGTAGGAGCATCTCAAGGTGCTTTTTTTGTAATGAATTTTCAGGATAATAAGCCTGTACTAAAATTATTTAGTGGCTATGCTTATAAAGAACGTAAAAATCTGGCAAATGAATTTAAATTAGGTGAAGGATTGGTAGGACAATGCGCTCTGGAAAAACAGCGAATTTTGCTGACACAGGTTCCGAATGATTATATTCAGATTAATTCTGGTTTAGGAGCAGCAGCACCATTAAATATAGTTGTTTTACCTATAATATTTGAGGAGCAGGTCACAGGTGTAATTGAGCTTGCTTCGTTTCAAACTTTTGATGAGCTACATTTAGCATTTTTAGAGCGAGTTACTGAGACAATTGGTATTGTCTTAAATACCATTTTTTCTGATAGTCGAACTCAAGAATTGTTGGAAGAATCTCAACAATTAACTGAAGAGTTACAGCAGAGTAACCAAATTTTGGAAGACCAAGCGAAAGCTCTACAGGAGTCAGAATTACTGTTAAAGCATCAACAGGAAGAGTTAAAACAGTCTAATGAAGAGTTGCAGCAACTTAATGAAGAATTGGAAGAGAAAGCGGAATTATTAGAGAAACAAAAACAAGAAATTGAGTTAGCAAGACAGGGGTTGGAGGAAAAAGCCGAACAGTTGGCTGTATCTTCAAAATATAAATCTGAGTTTCTAGCAAATATGTCCCACGAGTTGAGGACACCACTAAATAGTTTGCTAATTTTAGCGAGATTATTAATGGATAATCCTGGAGGTAATTTAACAGATAAGCAGGTCGAATATAGTCGCACTATTTATTCTGCTGGGACAGATTTATTGGAGTTAATTAATGATATTTTAGATTTAGCAAAAATTGAATCTGGAACTTTATCATTAGATATTGAACAAGTTGTTTTGACTGATTTACAACTGAATATAGAAAGAAATTTTCAACAAATTGCCGAAGGAAAAGGACTTAATTTTAAAATAGAACTAAGTGAAGAATTACCTAAAGTAATTACTACAGATATTAAACGTCTACAACAAATCTTAAAAAATTTACTTTCTAATGCCTTTAAATTTACCGAGCAGGGGAATGTTATTCTAAAAATTAGCGTAGCACCTGAAAATATGATTACTTTTGCTGTCAGTGATACAGGTATAGGAATCCCCACTGATAAACAGAAAATAATTTTTGAAGCATTTCAACAAGCTGACGGTTCCACTAGTCGCAAGTATGGTGGAACAGGTTTAGGTTTATCTATTAGTCGCGAATTAGCTCAATTATTAGGTGGAAGAATTGAGTTAACGAGTAAATTGAAACAAGGAAGCACTTTCACTTTATTTTTACCACAGCTTTTATCACAAAATAAAGCAGTAGAAATTATTAGACAAGGAGAAATAGAAATTCCTCCGATTTCCGAGTTACCGATTATTTTAACCCAGAGTGAAATCCCCGATGACCGAGAGACAATTCAACCAGAAGACCGTATTTTATTAATTATTGAAGATGACGATAAATTTGCCCGGATTCTATTAGAAATGGCAAGAGAGCAAGGTTTTAAAGTTCTTGTTGCTTTGCGGGGTAAATATGGTGTAGCACTCGCAAAACAATTTCAGCCCAATGCTATAACTTTAGATATTAATATGCCAGAAATGGACGGTTGGACAGTCTTAGATATTCTCAAACGCGATCCAGAAACCCGTCACATTCCTATACATATTATGTCTATCGACGAGCGAGAACAACGGGGTTTAAATTTAGGTGCGATCGCATATTTACAAAAACCTGTTTCTAAAGAAGTTTTAACTCAGAAACTAACTGAAATTAAAGGTTTTGTTGAACGTAAAGTCAAGAATCTTTTAGTAATTGAAGATGACCAAGTACAAGCTAATAGTATTATCGAATTAATCGGGAATGGTGATGTGCAAAGTACGTCTGTCGGAACGGGGGCAGAGGCATTATCTTTTTTGCAAACGAATCAAGTTGATTGTATTGTATTAGATTTGGGACTACCTGATATGAGCGGGTTTGAATTAATCGAGCAAATCAAACAACAACCCAGCCTCATCAAAATTCCGATTATCGTCTACACTGGGAAAGATTTGTCCCCGAAAGAAGAAACTAAACTGCGACGACTCACAGAAACAATCATTATCAAAAATGTGCGATCGCAGAAAGATTACTTGACGAAACTGCTTTATTTTTACATCGAGTTCAAGCAAATTTACCTAAAGTTAAACAGCAAATACTAGAAAATCTCCGTACTTTAGATCCAATACTTGCAGATAAAAAGGTTCTCATTGTTGATGATGATGTCCGAAATATTTTCGCACTCACCAGTTTATTAGAAGGTTATCAAATGAAGGTGTTTTTTGCAGAAAATGGTCGAGATGGGATTGAAGTACTGCAAGCAAATCCTGACATTAATATTGTTTTAATGGATATTATGATGCCAGAAATGGATGGTTATGAAACAACCCGTAACCTCCGTCAACAAGCACAATTTAAAAACCTACCAATTATCACCCTAACCGCAAAAGCAATGCAGGGTGATAAAGAAAAATGTATTGAAGCTGGAGCTTCTGATTATATTACAAAACCAGTGGATACTGAACAATTGCTTTCACTGTTAAGGGTTTGGTTGTACTAGTATATATACATAGAAAAATACATTAAAAGTATAATAATTATCTTATTTTATCTCTTCTTTACCTTTTGAAGTATTGTTTATTTCGTCTCTGAAAAGTGTATGCTGAGAGATTATAATCCCCAGCTTTTCCATGAGAGATTTCAGTCAACTACTTGCTGATAAAGTTGATATTATTGCCCAAGAATGGGTAGATCGGGTCATTCGCGATGGGCAAGTAAAAAGTACCGAACACTTAACTCGTAAAGCTGTTATAGACCATATTCGTGATGTTCTGGCTGCTTTAGCAACGGTATTAGCTCAAAACGAAGAAAGTGATTTTGAGACAATTGCTCAAGCTAGTTTTAAACATGGAGCGTTGAGGGCAAAACAAGACTTTGACCCCAGGGAAGTGGTACGGGAGTACCATCTATTACGGACGACAATTCTTGCTCATGTAAGTGCAGAACTATTGCAGGGAACAGCAGAAGAAGTTCTTCGGGCAGTGTCATTGATTGATGCGGTTGTAGATTCTGCGATCGCACAGTGTTTTAAAAGTTATGTTGATGAAAGATTACAGGAACTGCAACAGGTACAGCATGAATTAACTTTAACTGTTGAAGAACTTCAGCGTTTAGTTAGTGCTAATCAAGATAATATTTCGATTCTGGCACATGAGCTAAAAACGCCATTAAGCTCGATTATTAGTTACTCAGATTTATTTTTACGTCAGTCTAAAAAATCAGAAATACGAGATACTGCTGTCAGTTTGGCACATATCGAACGGGTTTTATCGAATGGTCGTAAGCTTTTGACTTTAATTAATGATGTTCTAGAACTATCTCGTTGTGAAGCAGGAAAAATGCAACTAAAAGCTGAAGCAACGAATGTACAAATGCTGATTAATTCAGTCATGGAAACTATGCAACCCCTTGCTGATTCCCGTGGATTGCAATTGCTGATAAATTGCCAAAATGCACCTCATGAAGTGATTATAGATAGTTATCGACTGCAACAAATTTTGATAAATCTTATTAGTAATGGTATTCGTTATACTGAAGTCGGTAGTATTACGATTGAATGTCGTTCGATTTCTCATCAGGAGTGGTTAATCTTAGTTCGAGATACAGGAATTGGTATTGCTGCAAAAGACCATTTGCGTATTTTTCAACCTTTTGAACGGGCAAAAATTCCTGGTAAAAATCATCCTACCGATAGTACGGGATTAGGTTTAACAATTGTTGATAAATTGGTGAAATTATTACAAGGTCGAATTTATGTTAGTTCTGAGGTTGGAGAAGGGGCTACATTTACGCTAATTTTACCCGCAAAAATCACAATTTCTTAAGCAGAACCTCAAGCAGAACCTAATTAATCAAATTAATTATTTGAGTGCGACGTGACCAAAAAAAAACAAGTTGCAATTAATTATTTTAACTATTATTTTAACTGCGTACTGCGAACCGCGAATTGCGAATCGTACTGACATCCTGCTAATTCCGCAACAACATTGACTAAGTTTTCAGGTTCGACTGGTTTGGTCAGATAAGTTTGAAACCCAACGGCAAATGATTGTCTTTTGTCAATTTCCCCAGCATAAGCTGTGAGTGCAACTGCGGGAATTTCACCCCCCGCTTCTGGTTGCCAAGACCTAATTTGACGTAGTAACGCATAACCATCCATTCCTGGCATTCCAATGTCGCTAACTAAAATGTCGGGTTGGAAATTTGCTAGTATTTTTAATGCGTCGAATGCAGATGGAACTGCGGTAACGATCGCACCATCCTCTTCTAGTACAAATTTAATAAAATTTAGTGAGTCTTCGTCATCATCTACAAGTAATATTTGAATGCCTTGAAGGTTTAAATGATTATTTGGCAATTCTGCTTTATTTCCTGATTTATTCTTATCAAAATTTTCTGGAATTCGCGTTAGCATAACTGTAAATGTTGCACCTTGTTCTTCACCTGAACTTTCTACTTGAATAGTTCCACCATGTAGTTCGACTAATTGCCAGACAATTGCTAATCCCAAACCGAGTCCACCAAATTTTCTGGTTGTGGCACTATCAGCTTGACGAAAGTATTCAAATACATGAGGCAAAAATTCCGGGGAAATACCTTTTCCTGTATCATGGACTGCTATTTTCAAAAAGTTTCCCACAGGTTCTAATTTTACTTCGACTGCACCACCGTTAGGTGTAAATTTGACAGCATTAGAAAGCAGATTCCAAACAATTTGTTGCAAGCGTGATACATCTCCCAAAACATAATATTTTGGCTCTTCAATTTCATTTTCGATATTCCATAATCCGGTTATAGAGTTAACAATTTCTATCACTTTGTAGGTTAAATTTAAGTTGGGACTGGAATAAAAACTTGATTTTTGTTCCATGTTTTGGTGTACATTTGGATATATATCTGAATTTATATCTGAATTTATATCTGAATTTATATCTGAATTTACTGAATGTAGACTTAAATCCAAATCTGGTTCTAAAATCAAAAATTTTAAACTAATTGCTTTTACTTCTGCTGCTAATTTAACTGTTTCTAAAGCCGAGCTAATCACATCAATTAAATTAACTGGTTTAGCTTCCAAGTTGAGTTTACCACGTAATATTCGCGAAACATCTAAAAGGTCTTCGATTAATTGTGATTGCAATCTCGCATTGCGTTCAATAATTTTTAATGCTTCCGTAGTTCTTGCTGCATCTAAATTATGTTTTTTTAAAAGCATTGTTGCCCAGCCAAGAATTGGGTTTAGAGGTGAGCGTAATTCATGAGAAAGTATAGCCAAAAAATCATCTTTGATGCGGTTTGCTTTCTCAGCTTCTGCACGCGCTGCTTCTTCCAATTTTAAAAGACGCTGTTGTTCTTGTTGTGCTTGTTTGGACTTAGAAATATCCATAAAAGTGCCAATCAAACGCAGTGGTTGCCCTTTAATATCGTAGTAAACTTTACCTCTCGCTTCTACCCAATTAAATGTACCATCTAACCGCAAAGTTCGGAATTCTACTTGATATTTGCTTTTCATTTGAATAGCTGTGACTATGGCTTTATTCACAGCTTCCTTATCTTCTATATGAATAAGTGCTAGGAGATTTTTATAATTAGATAAACAGACACCATCGGGCAAATCCAAAATTGGTGCTACTAACTCAGAACAAATCAAATGATTGGTTTGGATATTCCATTCCCAAGTACCCATTATAGCCGCTTCCAAAGCAAGCTTTAAACGTTCCTCACTTTCTTGGAGTTCGACATGTAATTTTGCTTTGTCAATCGCAGAATTAATTGCTAAACGCAACTCTTCAGCAGTCATCCGTCTTTTAATTAAATAATCAGATGCTCCTGCTTTCATTACCTGTACGGCAACAGACTCATCTCCCTGACCAGTGACAATGACTACAGGCAAATATTTCGATTGTTTTTGTGCTTGTAATTGCATTAAAAATTCTAGACCATCAATGTCAGGTAACAAGTAATCTAATAACATCCCATCTGGTTGATATTGCTGCCATAAACTTAAGCCTTCTGCACCTAATTCAGCTTCTAAAATGGTATATTCATAATTCACATCTCGCAGTAGATAGCGTCGATAAGTTTCCCTATCTTCCAGACAGTCATCAACAATTAAAACAGTTCTGTATTTGCGATTCATGATTCTCTTTTATGCAAAGGATAAGGAAGAGAATTAACTTGTAACCAATATTCAACTAGAATATTGATAATATTCATCAGTCTATTAACATTTATTGGTTTAATTATGTAACTATTAGCTCCTTGCTGATAACAAATTTCTAAATCTTTAGGATTAGAAGAAGTCGTAAAAACTACTACTGGAATGCTTCTAAGATTCTCATCCTGTTTAATTTGCGTTAATAGTTCCCGTCCATCGGTTCCTGGCAAATTTAAGTCTAGTACAATCAACCCTGGACGCAGTAAGGGGTGAGAACTTGTATACTTTCCGGTATGGTAAAGAAAATCCAAAGCTTCATCTCCATTAGTACAGCGATGAATCGGGTTTGTCGTTGTTAATTTGCGCCAACCCCGATAAAATGCTTCAAAGTCTTCGTCGCTATCTTCGACTACTAACAGTGGCAGGTTTGGTTTTGCGAGTTCGACTTGGATTCTTGTCATTATCCTAATCTTTAATAATTTTTTTTAAATTGGTAGACTAAACAAAAAAGTAGTACCTTGTCCCACTATTGATTCTACCGAAATTTTACCTCCGTGACGCTCAACAATTTTCTTGGCAATGGTTAAACCAGCTCCCGTACCACCACCATAGTCTTTTTGCCCGTGTAAGCGTTTGAAAATGCGAAAAATTGTGTCGTAGTGTTTTTCGGGTATGCCAATGCCATTATCTTTGACATAAAACATTTTGAGTTTTTGCTGACTATTTTCATCAAAACTAGCTGTTTCTGCTGTCTCATCTGCGTCTATACAACCAATTTCGACCCATTTATTCGCTTTACTATTATATTTAATCGCATTGGTAACTAGATTGGTGAATAGTTCGTGAATTTGGATGCGATCGCCAATTACATCTGGCAAAATTTGTGGAATAATAATATCCACAAGTGATTCTTGGTAGTTAATATTAATTACATCGATAACGCTTTGAAGTAATTCATTTAAATTTATGCGTTGCCGGGATAATTCGGCTCGTCCTAAACGTGAGAAATGTAGTAAAGAATCAATCAAATCCTCCATTTTCTGGGTTAGACGCAACAGCGTTTGAAGTTTAGAGAATCCATTTTCATCTAATACCTCAGCATAATCCTCCATCAGGAAAGAAGAGTAGTTGTGAATTCCCCGCAAAGGTTCCTTTAAATCATGAGATGCAATATAAGCAAAAGCATCTAATTCATTATTACTACGTTCTAATTCAATATTAATTTTGGCTAATTCATCTGCTTTTCGGAGTACAATACTGATGACAGCACTGCGAATTTCGGAAGCTGCTTCGATTTCGCAATCTTTCCAAGGTAAAGAACTATTTTTAACTGTCTCTTGCCACATTGCAAATGATTTTCGTGGAAAAAGATGCAGTTCCCCGTTTTCTACAATTTCTACTGGTTTATTCGGATTTCCTCCCCAATTGATTGTTCTAATAACTTCGGAACGAAACCATAAAATATAATTTCGATGGGTTTTAGATATTGTTAACGCTAACAAACCGCTAGCGACATCTTTAAATTTTTCAGCTTGCGGATAAATTTTCGGTAAAGTATTGGTAAAAAAAAATATTTTCTTGAGTTTGATTTTCGATCCAAGCAAGTAATCGATCTAAATCTGCAAGTTCTGGAGTCTCTCCAATAGTTATGTGTTGTCGCTCCAAACAAATAAATGCCCCTGTCGCATTGACAATTTCTAGCAAATTAGATTCAGATTCCGCTAATGCTGTAATAAAGTTTTCGGCTTGGGAAATCGATTCAATAAATTTTCCTTGAATCAATTTTAATTTAATTTTGTAATCAAGGTCTTCATTTGCTTCTTTATCTGCAAGTTCCGATGAGATAATTTTGCCTAAAAACTCGCAAGCAGTTCTGACTTCATAAGATATATACTTGGGTGAGGAATGATGGCAGGCAATTAAACCCCATAATTTTTGATTTCTGATGATTGAAATCGACATGGAAGCAGTTACCCCCATATTTTTCAGGTACTCAATATGAATTGGAGAAACGCTTCTCAGTACTGAAAAACTTAAATCGATGCTTGCATTAGTTAGCGGATTGATAAGTGGAACTATTTCTATTGGCTCATAATTAACATTAGGAATAATCCGCAGCCAATTATAACTATATAACTGTCTTGCTTGTTTAGGTATATCAGAATGGGGGTAACGTAAATGCAAATAAGAACTCAAATCATCTTGCTTTTCTTCAGCAATAATACAACCCGTATCATCCTCGTCAAATTTGTATACCATCACTCGCTCAAACCCCGTTAAATTCCTTACTTCTTTCACAACAAGCTGACACATTTGTTGCAAATTTGGGGCGTTTTGGAGTTTGGTAACTGTAGAATTAATCAGGTGATAAAATTTAAAAAAGTTAATATATTCTTTATTGTCAGTTGGCTCTAACTCTAAAATTATGATTTCGCGATCGCGATGTACAATCCCATCAAAATATAGTAAATCATCCTTAACATTAATTGATATCTTTAAAGGATTAACGCATTCAAAATCCCCATCTAAACATTGTGCGATCGCATTAATTTGTTCTGGACTAAGTAACTTAGCTAGTGGTTGGTTTAGTAAATCCTCACTTTCATAACCAATCAAGTCATAAGTATTTTTACTAACTTGTAAAATTTTAAATTCAACCCCTTGCAAGACAAAAAGCAAACCGTGAGACTGAATCGAGCCAGGAATGTGAATTGGTTCGCGATCGCAGTTAGTTAAATCGATATTTTTAGCTGTGGCTAATTCTTGTTTCTTCATATTTACTTTTCATTATAAATAGTTTGTTATCATAAATCTTTTCTCATGATTTTAGTAGTATATATATCTTATTGTTTACAATAAGTGTTTATTTGCTTCAGCCATAGTCGCAGAGAGAATAATAAAAAATAAAATACTATTAATACTACACAAATATCTAGATATCTTGTAATCTATCCCAAGAGGGATTTTATTGTAGTTTGCTTTTGAACAAGAGAAATCAAGTTATTTTAATGAATCCATATTTCTTCAAGTAGATGGTTTTAATCCCTGGGATGAATGGATTAAATCTTCAGGAATAATCAATCAATTAGATATTTTATTCGGGGGAATGATGTGCTTTCTCGGCTTTACATCAGAAAATGCCACCATAAGCTTGCGTTCATCTTAACGGAAAGGAATTTTATGTCTAGCCCTATAGAATTTACTTTATTTGCTCCTTACAACAATGCAGTAGCTTTAATTGGCTCTTTTAATAATTGGGAAGAAATGCCCATGCAAAAAAGCAAGGATGGCTATTTTCGTATTAGCGTTGATTTAGAGGATGGCACTTACGAATATAAATTTAAAGTTCAGTCAAAAAGTTGGTTTTTTGAACCAGACCAATGGGTAGATGTAACCGATCCTTATGCGACTAATGTTGATGGTAAAAGTGAAAGTGAAAATAGTATTGTTCAGATTAAAGATGGTCAGAAAATAGTCGATACTTATGTTTGGATGCATGATGATAAACCCTTGCCTGCTGACCATGAATTAGTTATTTATGAGTTACATGTTGCAGACTTCTCTGGTGGTGAAGATGACCCATTACAGCGAGGGAAATATAAACATGTCATCGAGAAGTTAGATTATTTATGCGATTTAGGAATTAACGCGATTGAATTGTTACCAGTAAAAGAGTATCCTGGTGATTACAGTTGGGGTTATAATCCGCGACATTTCTTTGCTACAGAAACTAGTTATGGTCCTACCGCAGATTTGAAAAAATTAATCGATGAGTGCCATGCCAGAGGTATTCGGGTGATTATGGATGGGATTTACAACCATTCTGAAGCTTCCGCACCTTTGACCCAAATTGACCACGATTACTGGTATCACCATCAACCCCGCGAC
The DNA here is from genome assembly GCA_012034595.1 of Calothrix sp. CSU_2_0. Classification (GTDB taxonomy): domain Bacteria; phylum Cyanobacteriota; class Cyanobacteriia; order Cyanobacteriales; family Nostocaceae; genus Brunnivagina. The sequence continues at coordinate 56,002 of JAAUPE010000008.1, forward strand.
CCTGATAATAATTGGGGTCCTGAATTTAATTATGAACATTACGATGAATCTTTAAAAACATATCCAGCACGTAAATTTACTGGTGATGTTGTCCGCTTTTGGATTGAAGAGTATCACATTGATGGTATTCGTTATGACGCTGCACGACAAATTGCCAATTATGATTTTATGCATTGGATTGTTCAGGAAGCAAAGCAAGCTGCTGGTGCAAAACCTTTCTATAATGTTGCCGAACATATTCCCGAAACAACCAGCATCACCAATATCGATGGTCCAATGGATGGTTGCTGGCATGATAGCTTTTATCATTGCGTTTTAGAACATATTGCTGGGGATACATTTGATTTAGAACGTCTCAAGGATGTGTTGGATTGCAAACGTCAAGGCTTTATGGGTATAACCAACGTGGTCAATTATCTCACCAACCACGACCACAATCATGTCATGGCAGACTTAGGCGATCGCAATATTTTAGATGAGGAAGCTTTTCGTCGTGTCAGATTGGGTGTGGTTTTGTTAATGACTGCGATCGGAGTGCCTCTAATTTGGATGGGTGAGGAATTTGGAGAATATAAATATAAAACTCCTAGTCAAGCTAAGATTGATTGGACTTTACTCGGTGGTGATTTAAATTCTGGTTTGTTTGAATATTACAAGGGTTTAATTAATCTCCGCAAACAAAATCATGCTTTATATACAGAGAATATTAATTTTTTCCACGAAAATCCTGAATCTAAAGTGTTAGCATATACTCGTTGGAATGATGAGGGTTCTCGTGTGGTGGTTGTGGCAAATTTCTCTGGTGAATTTTTGGCAGGTTATACAGTTCCTGACTTCCCTGAGAATGGTACTTGGCACGAATGGACGGGTAATTATGATGTGGAAGCTGGTGATAATACGCTAATGACTGATTTAGGTGCTTATGAAGCTAAGGTATTTGTTTGGCATTAGTTGAAATATAGTAGATTTAAAGTCAGCTAAGTTTACAAATTAAACCTAAAATTCTGTCGAAACTAGATATGCGATGTGTCTTTGCGTTTAAGGAAAAGGTATGCTGTAAGTTATCTGTTTTGCCTTTTGTTGTTGTGGTTTACAATTAAGAGACTTTCGGAAAATACAATACTCTAATTTAGAGATTTATTTGGTCAATTGTATCACTCTTAAGGGCGGGATTACCCCGCCCCATACATTGCTATCTTGCTTTTATCTCAGTTATCTAGTGATTTTAATTGACTCACAGTTTTAAATAAAAATAGTTTTTTAACATCCAGATTACACATATATTTTCTTATCCCGATTATGAATTCGCCAAAACCGATTTTAGAAGATATTGAGGTGCAATTACTTCTAGAAGGCATTTATAGTTATTGGGGTTATGACTTCCGTAATTATGCTTTCTCTTCCCTCAAGCGTCGCATTCAAAATTTTATTTCCTCGGAAGGTCTATTGAATATATATCAATTACAAGAAATAATTCTATCCGATAAAGCTTGCTTAGAGAGATTTTTACTACATCTTACAGTTAATGTAACATCAATGTTTCGTGACCCCAGCTTTTATATTTCCTTTAGAGATGAAGTCATTCCTTTATTACGCACTTACCCATTTATTCGCATTTGGCACGCTGGATGTTCCACAGGAGAAGAAGTCTATTCAATGGCAATTTTGTTAGCAGAAGAAGGACTATATCAACGTTGCCGTATTTATGCAACTGATTTGAATGAAAAAGTCTTGCTCAAAGCTAAAAGTGGTATTTTCCCTCTCAAATTAATGCAGGATTATACCCGACTTTACATTCAAACTGGTGGTAAAAAATCTTTTTCTGAATATTATACTGCGGCTTATGAAAATGCAATTTTTAGCAATTATTTACGAGAAAACATCATCTTTGCTCAACATAATTTAGTAATTGATAGTTCATTTAACGAATTTAATGTAATTCTGTGCCGTAATGTTTTAATTTATTTTAATCAGACTTTACAAAACCACGTTCACAAACTTTTTTATCATAGCCTTTGTTCCTTTGGTATTCTTGGTTTAGGAAAACAAGAATCAATTCGATTTACTCCTTACGAACAGGAATATCAAGAGCTTGTCAAGAGGGAAAATCTTTATCGCAGGACGAATTAAAATTGTAAAAGCAAAAAATATTCTCACTACAAATAAATAGAGGTGAGGAGACAACTATTTTATCTTCCTCAACCTTGACTTGTGAGCATCTTTTAAGTTAAGTCGGTGTTAACAACTCAATCTATAGGAATCCGGTTTGATTCTGAATGAGTTTTTAGGCTTTTAAGCTTATATCCGTAAGCTTTTGAGACTCAGCATACGTTCAAAATTCAAATAGGAATCCTATATGTAACTAAGTGTAAAATTAGTAAATAACTTATAAATGAGTTATTTTCAGGTTTTTATAAAATTCAACATACTTTAGCGTTATTGTGTTGACTTACTTACTTCTTACGAGCATGGTCAAAGGTCAAAAGCTCTATCGGAGGGTGAATTAATGACATTTAAACTTATCGTTTTAGGTACGTCTTTAGGAGGATTTTCGGCACTCAAAAAAGTGCTAAAAAGTATACCAGAAGATATTGGAGTTCCAATTGCGATCGCACAACACCGTCACCCAGATTCTAGCGACACGACATTGAGGGATTTTTTGCAACAGGAGACAGCTTTGTCGGTCAGAGAAGTGGAAGACAAAGACAAAATTCAACCAGGGTATGCTTATTTAACTCCTGCTGATTATCATTTGCTGGTGGAAGCAGGTCATTTTGCACTTTCAGTTGACGAACCTGTATGTTATGCTCGTCCGTCGATTGATGTTCTATTTGAATCTGCTGCCGATGTTTATAGGGAGCAAGTGATTGGTGTAATTTTAACAGGAGCAAATGCAGATGGTAGTCAGGGTTTGAAAACTATACAAGCGCGAGGAGGAGTCACTATCGTTCAAGAACCTAGCACGGCAGAATGTGGTGTAATGCCTCAAGCTGCAATTAATGCAGTCGCTAGGGTAGACTGGATTTTGCCGCTAGAAAGGATAGCTGCGGTACTAGCTATTCTTTGCGATTCAATAGGAAAATAAAACTCATGCAGGCAGAAAGCAAAGTAAACATTCTGGTAGTGGATGATAAAGCCGAAAATTTGTTAGCGCTAGAAGCAATTTTGGGAGAATTAGGGGAAAATCTCGTACAAGCGACTTCCGGGGAAGAAGCTTTGTGGTGTTTGCTAAATCATGACTTTGCTGTAATTTTATTGGACGTACAAATGCCAGGAATGGATGGTTTTGAAGCAGCTTCGTTGATTCGCAGTCGTCCGCGATCGCGTCAAACTCCGATTATTTTTCTAACTGCTTTTGGTGCTGATGATTATATGCAATTTAAGGGTTATGCTGCTGGTGCAGTAGATTATTTGCTCAAACCAATAGACCCCCATATTCTCACTTCTAAAGTAAAAATATTTGTTGAATTATACAAAAAATCGGAAGCTTTAAAGCAACAAGCGAAACAACTAGCAATTTTAAATGCGGAACTAAAGCAAAGTGAGGAAAAATTTCGTTCTTTAAGTACTTGTTCTCCAGTTGGTATTTTTGAAATCGACCACCAAGGTAATTGCACATATGTAAATCCCCGCTATGAAGTGATTTGTGGTGTGACAGCAGCCGAAAGTTTAGAAAAAATCTGGTTAGAATCAATACATCCAGACGACAAGGAATTAGCTAGTGCGAGTTGGTTGAATTATATTAATGAAGGTAAGGAATATTCTCAAGAATATCGGTTTTTACTGAAGGATGGTATTGTTCGTTGGGTTCATATAAGTTGTGCATCTATGCTTGCTGCTGATGGCACTATTCAGGGTTATGTAGGTACTGTAGAAGACATCACCGAGCGAAAAAATGCTGAAGATACCCGCGCGCAAATGTTTCGCGAGCAGACGGCAAGACAGGAAGCAGAAGCCGCAAATAAGATGAAAGACGAGTTTCTGGCAGTTCTTTCCCACGAACTTCGCACACCTTTAACAGCAATGTTGGGTTGGTCAAAAATATTACGTACCAAAAAGTTAGACGAACAAGGTACTATCCGGGCTTTAGATGCAATCGAACGGAATGCGATCGCTCAAACACAATTAATCGAAGATATTTTAGATATATCGCGAATTATCCGGGGTCAATTACGGTTAAATTTAGGTGTTGTTAATTTACAATCTGTAATTCAAACAGCTTTGGAAGCAGTGCGTCCACAAGCAGAGATGAAAAGTCTGCAATTAGATATTTGCTTAGATAGTGATGTTGGCAAGGTGAGTGGTGATGCAGTGCGGTTACAGCAAGTAATATTGAATTTACTCACTAATGCCGTTAAATTTACACCCAAGGATGGCAGGGTAGAGGTGCATTTAAAGTTGCTAGAACCATCTTGCGCTCATATTACAGTTAAAGATACAGGTATTGGTATTGAACCTGAGTTTTTACCCAAAGTATTTGAACGTTTTCGTCAAGCAGATAGTTCTACTACTCGTTCTCAAAATGGACTGGGATTAGGACTTGCGATCGTGCGTCATTTAGTCGAATTGCATGGGGGAACTATCAATGCAGAGAGTCCAGGAAAAGGACAGGGTGCAACTTTTGGTGTCACCTTACCACTAATGCAAAATAGAAAAGAATTATAGCCAAAATTAGCGTTGGGCAAAACTATAAATATAAGTTTTTGAAAAATTTTAGTCCCAGCAGCACAACAATAACAAAACCCCACCCTAACCCCAAGGCTATTTCATTTTCTAGAGAAAATCAGTTTAGCACACAATTTTGTAAGGGCAGAGAGACCCTGCCCCTACGATTAACCTAAATTCAAACGAAAAAATAAGACTCTCAGATTTTTCTTTTATAAAGAATGAAACAGCCCTGCTTGTAAAAGGGGGCAATTTCCGAGATATGAGAATTTTCTTTGTGACTTTATTTAACCAATCCAGCTCGTAAAGCTCGAACGGCAACTTGAGTGCGATCGTTAACGCATAATTTATTCAAAATATTGCGAACATGGGTTTTGACAGTACCAACTGTAATATATAATTTTTCAGCTATTTCGCCATTGCTGCATCCATCTACAATTAAATTTAAAACATCAAATTCACGGCTAGTTAGAGGATAAGACTCCAACATTTGATTTTCTTCCACAGATAAACTATGAATTGCTACAGTATCCGAGACTTTAGTTGCCGAAGCTATATTTTTCTTACTTTTTTCTAATACAATTCTCGCAATTAATGGGTCAATCCAAGAATTTCCAGACTGGGTAATTCTGACTGCATCAGCCATTTTTTCAATGCTAGCATCTTTCATATAATAAGAATCTGCGCCAGCCGCAAAAGCTGCTAAAACAGTGTCTTCGCTTTGATTCATCGTCATAATCAAAATTTTAGTTTGCACGGTCGATTCTGCATCCAGGGAATTCTTAAACTTTTGCGTTAATTCAATCCCGCTCATATCTGGCAAACCCACATCAACAATAGCAATATCTGGTTGGGTAGACTGAAGCAACTTAAGACCAGATACTGCATTTCTAGCTTCACCAACAACCTCAATATCCTCTTCTTTGGCTAAAGCAGCACGCATACCCATGCGAGTTAAATCGTGGTCTTCAATTAGAGCTATACGAATTTTATCCATGATTCAGCCTCAATTTATGCAAAGAGATAGATAGTTCAATAACCTTTTTGATAGTTATCTGTATTCATAAAGCCAATTCTAAGTGAATATAACAATCTAAGTCTATCCATCCTCAGAACAGTCTATCGAATTTAAATTCTGTTCTATCGAAAGATATATAACTATTCTTACGGAAGTTTATAGATAAATTTAATAGATACTAAAGATTATCAAATATCCATCTTCTGAAGGATGTTTAATTTTCTTAAAAGTTAGTGTGCGAAATCATGGTAAAATTAATGTCTCCGACAAGTTGATAGGGGTACAAAATGCTGGGAGACTGGAGTGAGATTGAGCCAACTTTACGGAACCTTTCTGTCCAGCAACTTCGCAGTCTCTATAATGGTTATGCATAATACCAATTCAATATGAAGCTCCATAGAAACAATCCTTATCTATCAAGGATTTAGTTTAATGAATTATGTATAGCTTTAGACTAAAATGGTATAAAACATGATTAATTTTCGGAGATGTCTAATGTAGAAATTCATAAAATTTGAAGAATAAATTAGATAATGGAGAGGATTTATGGTAAAGGAATTTTGGATTAATTTTTTTAGTTCAGAATCTTTTATTCCCCACGGACATTGTTATCTTTGGCAAAACAACTTAGTGTGGCTACACATCCTATCCGACTCTTTGATTGCCCTGTCTTATTATTCAATTCCCATTACCTTATTTTACTTTGTCAGTAAAAGACGTGATTTACCTTTTAACTGGATTTTTCTTTTGTTTGCTGGTTTTATCATTGCTTGCGGCACTACACATATCATGGAAGTCTGGACACTTTGGCATCCAGTGTATTGGGTTTCGGGAAGCCTCAAAGCCGTTACAGCAATGATTTCGGTCATTACTGCCATAGAACTATTTCCCTTAGTACCTCAAGCCTTAGCATTACCGAGTCCAGCCCAACTCGAACAGGTAAACCTAGCGCTGCAAGGGCAAATTGCTGAAAAGCTCAAAGCTGAGGAAAAATTGAGAACATATCAAAATCATTTGGAGGAATTAGTTGCAGCACGTACCAATGAACTGACACAAGCAAATGAGAAATTGCAGAAAGAAATTGCAGAACGGAAATGTACAGAAATTGCTTTACGACAAAGTGAAGAACAATTTCGCCAATTAACAGAAAACATTGATGAAATTTATTGGTTAACCTCTCCCAATGCCACCCAAGTATTGTATGTCAGCCCAGCTTACGATCGCATTGCTGGACACTCTCGTGAGATTTTATATCAACACCCAGATGCTTGGTTTGAGCTAATTCATCCAGACGATCGCCCACAAGTATCAACAGTTGTTAGGGAACGAGTTCGTAACGAAACCGGACTAAATGCACAATATCGCATTGTTCGTCCCGATGGGGAAATTCGTTGGGTGAAAACGAAGGAATATCCTATTCGTGACGAATTCGGGAAAATTTTTCGCATTGCTGGTGTTGCAGAAGACATTACCAAGCATAAGGAAATTGAAGCGGAACGGGAAAGACTACTAGTGCAAGAAAAAGCAGCCCGTGCCCAAGCAGAGGAAGCAAACCAGATCAAAGACCAGTTTTTAGCAGTATTATCCCACGAATTGCGTTCGCCCCTCAATCCCATTTTAGGCTGGTCAAAAATTCTTTTAACCCGTAAACTTGAACCCGAAAAAACTATCGAAGCTTTAACAATTATTGAACGCAATGCTAGATTACAAGCCCAATTAATTGAAGATTTATTAGATATTTCTCGAATATTACAAGGAAAATTGAGCTTAAATATTCAATCACTTTATTTAGAATCAATTATTTATAATGCCTTAGAAACAATTCGTTTAGCAGCAGAAGTAAAATCAATCGATTTAATATTCACAATCGACAATTCCCAATTGAAGAGATTGGACAGGCAATCTGAAAATCCCATTCCCAATCCCGAATTTAACGTAACGGGTGACTCCACAAGATTACAACAAATTATTTGGAACATTCTCAGTAATGCCATTAAATTTACCCCAGTGGGTGGTAGAGTCGAAGTGCGGTTAGAAAAAATCAACAACTATGCTCAAATCACAGTAGAGGATACAGGAAAAGGGATTAGTAGTGAATTTTTACCCCATGTATTTGAATATTTTCGCCAAGCAGACAGTACTACCACCAGAAAATTTGGTGGTTTGGGTTTAGGACTAGCAATTGTCAAGCAATTGTTAGAATTGCATGGTGGTACAATAACTGTCGAGAGTCCAGGGGAAGGACAAGGAAGTACATTTACATTACAACTACCTTTGCTAGAAGTGCATGGGGGTAAAAAAATGCAAGAGAACTGGAATGAGATTGAGCCAAATTTAAGGAACCTTGAGGGAATAAAAATTTTAGTTGTAGATGACGACAATGATTCGCGAGATTTTATTGTGTTTGTGTTGGAACAGGAGGGAGCAGTTGTTACCCCAGTGACATCAGCATTTGAAGCATTAGAGGTTTTGACCAAATTAAAACCCGATATCATGGTCAGTGATATTGGAATGCCGGAAATGGATGGTTATGCATTGATGCGTCAGGTAAAAGCAAGCAAACTCATACCAAAAGCGATCGCACTTACAGCTTATGCTGGGGAATACGACCAACAACAGGCTCTAGATGCTGGGTTCCTTCTTCACATCTCAAAACCAGCAGAACCAGAAGAATTAATTGCGATCGTGACTCAACTTCTAAAGAGCGATCGCGAATTCTAAAAAATAAATAGACCCTAATTTATCAATTAAAATTGATAAGTAGTAGTGCAAAATTGATTATACATTCCGAAAACATCAAACCCTCGTCATTGCGTAGCTTGCTTCCCGTAGGGTGGAACGTACGCTCTTAGCGTTCTCGGAGAGTAGCATAAGTCCGTTGGCAAAGCCTTCCCAAAGGGTAGCGGACACGCTACGCGTAGCTTGCTTCCACGGAGTGGTACGCAGTATATATTTAATTTTGCGTAACCACTTAAATTCTTATTTGCCCGTCAAACCTACGCTTACGGGGAACAGTACGATTATTTTGACCATGCGAATACAATTGTTTGGACAAGATTGGGAGATTAAGAACATTCCGGTGGGATGGCAGTTGTACTCAGCAATGGTAGCGATGGCAGTAAATTTATGGAAGTTGGACAATGCGATCGCACCTATATTGATATCAGCGAAAATATCAGCGAACCCGTCACAACTAATAATGAGGGTTGGGGTGAGTTCCGGTGTAATGCTGGTTCTGTCTCGGTGTGGGTTCCCCAGGAATCAGCATAACCCTCAAATTCAAAAAATCTGAAATTATGCGTAGAGACGTAATTTTGTTGCGTCTCTACGCTATTACTATAGGGGAACACCATTTTAATCCTACCTTTCGATACAGGTTTATTCTTAATCATTGGTGCAACCATTGTAAAGACGATAAAGATGTTTTGACTCAAACACATGAAACTTTTAGAACAAGTTGCTGTTATTACTGGTGGAGGTTCAGGAATTGGTCGTGCTACAGCAGTTCTGCTTGCCAAGGAAGGAGCAAAAGTTGCCATTATCGACCAGACACCAGAGAGTGGAGAGGAAACAGTCAGCAATATTGTTAATACTGGAGGCATTGCATTAGCTGTAACGGCAGATGTATCAGAACCTCAGCAAATGCAACAAGCATTTCAACAAATATTTGAAAAGTATCAAAGAATCGATATTTTATTTATCAATGCAGGTATTAATGGTGTGTGGGCACCAATTGAAGATATCGAACCCGATGAGTGGGATCGGACAATTAATATCAATTTGAGAGGAACATTTTTAACGACTAAGTATGGAGTTCCTTATCTCAAAAAGCAAGGTGGTTCGATTGTGATTACATCATCTATAAATGGAACTCGAAGCTTCCGAAAAGTTGGGGCAACAGCTTACGCTTGTACTAAAGCAGCCCAGGTTACTTTTGCAAAAATTTTAGCACTAGAACTGGCTACAAGTCACATTCGAGTTAATGTTATCTGTCCGGGTGGAATTCTCACGGGAATTAATGAAAGTACCACTAAGCGTCATTTAGATTGGATACCTGGTTTGCCTAACTTTGTTAAAGATAATATTCCTTTGACAGAAAATACAGCAGGAACTAGTGAAGATGTGGCTGAATTAGTATTATTTCTAGTTTCAGATGCATCTAGATTTATAACAGGTACTGAAGTCTGGATTGATGGGGGTGGTTCTCTGATTTAAAAAAGATATGCAAATATGAGAATTGGAGGAAGATTATACTTATACTTAAGTGTAAATTATAAGAAAAATCAAAACCTACCATGCTAATAAATAGTCCTATTATTTCCTTTACAATTCTCCTCATCGTCATATTCGCAATTCCACCCATATTTGAGCGGCTAAAACTACCTGGATTGGTCGGTTTACTCATCGCGGGTGTTATCTTGGGAGATAGTGGATTAAAGCTGCTGAATTCTGAATCAGATACCATCAAACTTTTATCGGATATCGGCAAAATTTATCTGATGTTTGTCGCTGGTTTAGAGATTGATTTAGAACAATTTCGCAAAACTAGAAATCGCTCAATTGGGTTTGGTATTCTAACATTTTTAGTTCCACTTATTACAGGTATTATTCTTGGCAGATTCTTCAATTTTAGTTGGAATACTTCTCTTTTAATTGGTTCTTTACTTGCCTCCCATACACTCCTCGCATATCCCATTGTCAGCCGTTTGGGAGTGGTCGGAAACGAAGCAGTCACAGTTACAATTGGCGCAACAATTTTTACTGATACAGGTGCTTTGTTGGTTTTAGCTGTTTGCGTGGGAATTCATGGTGGAGAATTTACGCCGTTTAGTTTATTAACTTTGCTAAGTGGATTAGCAATTTATTCTGCAATTGTTTTATTTGGTTTTGATTGGGCAGGGAAGGAGTTTTTTAAACGCACTGGGGATGAGCAAAGTAACCAATTCTTATTTATTTTACTAGCATTATTTTTAGCATCGGCTGGCGCGCAAATTATTGGGATCGAAAAAATTGTTGGTGCTTTTTTAGCTGGGTTAGCCGTCAATGATGTTTTAGGACGTAGCCCAGTCAAAGAAAAAATTGAGTTTATTGGCAGTGCTTTATTTATTCCTTGTTTCTTTGTGGACATGGGATTATTAATTAATATTCCAGCATTTATCAAAACTTTGAGTTCATTTGGGATTACTGCGGCAATTGTAATCGGATTAATTGGTAGTAAATTTATTGCTGCATATCTCGCCAAACTTTTATATCGCTATAATAATGTAGAATTATTAACTATGTGGTCATTGTCTTTACCACAAGTAGCAGCAACATTAGCAGCTGCATTAGTTGCGTATCAAACTGTTAACTCTGCGAATGAAAGACTGATTAATGATGCTGTTTTAAATAGCGTGATTGTTTTAATGGTTGTCACCGCTATTATTGGTCCAATGATAACAGCAAGATTTGCCAGTTCTCTGACTGTTTCCCAAGCCGAATTAGTGAGCGATCGCCTCTTGACTTGCTGGGATAATGAGCGAAATGATTTGGTAGAGACAAATAATCATCTATTTACTGTAGTAGTTCCCATTTATAATCCACAAACCCAACGTTATTTATTAGAGATGGCAGCACTTTTAGCACGCCATGAATCAGGAAGAGTGGTACCATTAGCAATAACCAAAGGACATAGCCAAATGGACAGTCCTCTGTTGAAAATGGGACTTGCACAAAGTAGAGAAAGATTGGATTTAGCGACAGAAATTAGTCAAGATTTTAATATAGAGGTATTGCCAGCTATTCGGATCGATGATGATATCGCTTTAGGAATTAGCCGCACTAGTCGCGAACAAAATGCTAATTTGTTGGTGTTAGGTTGGTCGCCAAATATCGGTTTACGGGCACGGTTATTTGGTACTATAATTGATAGCATCTTTTGGTCTTCTCATTGTCCTGTTGCTGTTACTCGTCTTCTAAGTAGTCCAACAGAATTTAAAAAAATTCTTGTCCCTGTTGGAGACTTAACACGCCAAAGTGTAAGTGCGATTCGGTTTGCTCAAATTTTAGCTGATGTCAATCAAGCAGAAATCGTCTTGTTGCACATTACTAGCCCCAGAACCCCAGGAATTCAAATTGAACTGTTCGTGTCAAAACTATTGGATATTGCTTCGCAAACCAAATTACAAGTAAATAATAATATTAAGACCATTAAAGGTGCTGATATTGCAAAAAAGATTATTGAGGAAGCAGTGAATTTTGATTTAGTCGTTTTACGCTCTGTAAGGTATCGTACCACTGGAGGTGTGGCAGTTAGTGAGGTGACAACAGAGGTGATTAAAGGGTTGAAGACTTCAATTGTTTTGCTTGGAGAACCGAACTAGTAATTTGAGGGGAAGACATAATGTCAGACAGCACTAAATTGTATATTCTACTAGTCAGTGTTCACGGCTTAATTCGGAGAGATAATATGGAGTTGGGGCGAGATGCTGACACAGGTGGACAAACAAAATATGTGGTCGAACTTGCCTGCACATTAGCCAAAAATCCCCAGGTAGAAAGAGTTGACCTATGTACTCGGTTGGTCAATGACCCAAAGGTAAGCCAAGATTATGCTCAACCAGTAGAAATTCTCTCAGAAAAAGCCCAAATTATTCGCATTCCCTGTGGTCCCCGTCGCTACCTGCGTAAAGAAGTTCTTTGGCAGCATTTAGATACTTTTGCGGATGAATTACTCAGACATATTCGCAAAGTTGGCAGAATTCCCGATGTGATTCATACCCACTATGCGGATGCTGGGTATGTTGGTTGTCGGGTTGCTGGTTGGTTGGGAACTCCCTTGGTACATACAGGTCACTCCCTGGGAAGGGTGAAACAGCAACGGTTACTCGAACAAGGTACTAAACAGGACGCGATCGAAGACCATTTTCATATTAGTACCCGGATTGAAGCCGAAGAAACGACCCTGGGGAGTGCTGCATTAGTCATTGCCAGTACCCATCAAGAAGTTAAGGAACAATATAGCGTTTACGATCGCTATCAGCCCGAACGCATGGTAGTAATTCCTCCTGGTGTGGTACTAGAGCGTTTTTACCCAGCAACCGATGATTGGCAAAATCCACCGATTCAACAGGAATTAAATCGCTTTCTCAAAGAGCCGCAAAAGCCGATGATTATGGCGATTTGCCGTCCAGCAATACGGAAAAATGTCAGTACTTTAATCAAAGCTTACGGTGAAGACCCCCAACTGCGTCAACTAGCAAACTTAGTGATTGTTCTGGGGAAAAGGAATGACATTGCCACGATGGAATCTGGTCCAAGGCAAGTATTTATGGAAATCCTGCAATTAATCGATCGCTACGATTTGTACGGTCATGTTGCTTATCCCAAACACCACAATGCTGATGATGTGCCCGATTTATATCGTTTGACTGCGAAAACACGGGGAGTTTTTGTCAATCCAGCCCTGACAGAACCATTTGGGCTAACTTTGATTGAAGCTGCCGCATCTGGGGCACCAATTATTGCGACTGCGGATGGGGGACCACAAGATATTATCGCCGCTTGTGAGAATGGTTTGTTAATCGATCCCTTAAATATTCAAGATATTCAAAATGCCCTACGAACTGCCCTGACAGATACAAAAAAATGGCAAAATTGGTCTAGTAATGGTTTAGTTAATGTTTGCAAGCATTTCTCCTGGGATAGTCACGTCGAAACCTATTTAGACCAAGTTCGTAAATTTCCCCAACGACGAGTGCGATCGCTCCTCAGCCCGCTACGGGAGTCCCCAGGTACAGAAAGTCCAGACTGGCACATCCCCGATAAAAACCGCTTACCAACGGCTGACCGTTTTCTCGTTTGCGAAATCGATAATACCCTATTGGGAGAGCAGGAAGCCTTGCAACAGTTGATTGAGCGCATTAATCGGGAGGGACATACCACTGGGGTGGGAATTGCTACAGGTAGGAGCTTGGAAAGTACCTTGAGTATGTTAGAGGAATGGCGATTTCCCATGCCCGATTTGCTGATTGCTTCAGCTGGGAGTGAAATCTATTATGGTCCGCAGATTGCCACGGATACAACTTGGCAAAAACATATCGGTATTAATTGGCAAGCTCAGGCAATTCACGCAGCAATGCAGAAAATTCCCGGAGTCGAATTGCAACCAGCAGATGCCCAAGGTAAGTTTAAAATCAGTTATTTTGTTGATGCAGCCAAAGCTCCTAGTTTCCGAGATATTATTCGTCATCTGCGTCAACAGCAACTTTCTGTGAGGGGGATTTACAGTCACGATATGTATCTCGATTTATTACCAATTCGAGCTTCTAAGGGGGATGCAATTCGTTATGTTGCTTTGAAATGGGGATTACCTGTAAAACGGTTTTTGGTTGCCGGGGCATCTGGGAATGATGAATCGATGCTTGCGGGAAATACATTGGCTGTGGTGGTTGGTAATTACAGCAAAGAAATCGAAAAATTGCGCGATTATCCTCAGATTTATTTTGCCAAGGGGGAATATGCGTGGGGGATTTTGGAAGCGTTGGAACATTATGATTTTTTTGGTGAACTACCTCAAAAATAGCTATCCTCACAAAATTCTCAAGTTTTAGTTTTAAATTTAATGTGGAAGATATTTATTAAGTTGTAGGTTTGTGTGATGACGAAAGAGTATATGGATTCTTTGGAAGTATTTGTCGATCGGTTGACATTAGCTACTGTTTTGGAGATGTTGGAGCGGATATCCCACAAAAAAGCGGAAAATTTGAGGGTTCATTGGCAAGATGAGGCTTTAGCGAGGCTTTGGGATAAAGCTGCCAGACAAATAGAACAGATAGATATTGATGTTTAACCAAAAAAATAATAATAATAATAATAATAAAAGGGCGTAGCTTGCTTCTGGGTTTACCAGTACAGCCATTCGCCCCTACGATATATTTATATAATTTATTGTTTTCGTCCCGTTAATTTGGCAATTATTCCAATTAATCGATCTGGAACAAAAGGTTTTGGCATATATACTTGAAATCCCGAACTCAAAATCTTTTTTTCTTCTATTTCATGGGTATATGCAGAAATTGCGATCGCAGGAATTTGTGCGAGGTGGGTATTTAAATTTCTGACTTGGTGAATTAAATGATAACCGTCAAATTCTGGCATATAAATATCGCTCAACAGCAAGTTGGGGATAAATGAGGTTAAAGTTTCAATTGCTTCGGTAACTGAAGATGCTGTCACGACATCAGCTCCGTAAATTGTCAGAATTGAAGTGAGTAAATCACGACTATCGGCTTCATCGTCTGCGACTAAAATTCGTAATCCCTGCAATATAGAGGTATCATTGATGATGTTGCGATATGCCCTTGGCATTAAGCTCCGCTTATCGCATTTAGTTAAGTTAGTTGATGGAGGACGGTCTGTAAACTTTTGTTTGGAAGTTAAAGGAATTTGGACGATAAAAGTTGCTCCTTGTTTTTCCCCCAAACTTTCAGCCCAAACTTTACCACCATGTAATTCTACTAAATGGCGAACAATTGCCAGTCCTAACCCTAAACCTCCATAGCTTCTGGTGGTAGAAGCATCTGCTTGCATAAAGCGCTCGAACATGTGGGGTAAAAAATCTTTGTTTACCCCGATTCCATTGTCGCTAATTTTTAATTGAGCGTATTTTGTCGGACATCCAAATAATCCTTTTTTTTCTTTTTCAGCTATTTCGACCCTTGACAAATGTACCTCTACTTTGCCCCCTTGTGGTGTGAATTTGGTGGCATTAGAAAGTAAATTCCAGACAATTTGTTGTAAGCGATCGCTATCACCAAAGATAAAGTCTACATTGGCATCCAGCTTGACATCCATCTGAATATTTTTAGCTTCTACAGCCGGATTTATGACTTCTAGAGCGGATAAAATAACTAAGCGGAGGTCAACATTTCTAATATTTAACTTTAAATTACCTTTAATTATTTTGGAGGTATCTAATAAATCTTCGACTAAATGTAGCTGATTCTTCGCATTCCGAAAAATCGCATCAACTCCGCGAGAAATTGTTGATGTATCAACCAATTTGGTGCGAAGAATATTAGACCATCCCAAAATTGCATTTAATGGTGTCCGCAATTCATGGGATAAAGTCGCGAGAAACTCATCTTTGAGACGATGTGCTTGTGCTAATTGAACTGTACTCTTCTGTTGAGCAGTCTCTAATTGCTTGCGTAAGCGAAGCTCGTCGTAGACATCGCTAATATTTTCGACTAATCCGTCAACAAAAGTTTTTTGTCCTTCTTGAGTAATAATTTGGTTCCATCTCACCCAAATTGTATTTCCATTTACCTGCTGAAATTGGGTTTCTTGTCGGGAAATATGTCCTTTTTCTCGTAGTTCCTTTAATAGTTCTCTTCGTTTTGGTAATTCAAAAAATATTTCATGCAAATTCAAGGATTGAGCTTGACTAATATTTTTTACTCCTAAAATTTCTAAGAAAGTAGAATTTGCTTCCAGGAGTTTTCCTTCTAATGTTGAGCGAAATATACCTACATTTAATCTATTTAATAATGACTGTAAGCGAATTTCTAAACGTTCCGATTTTTGCTTATAATATGCACGTTCTAAAGCGTGCTTTACTGCTGCAACTAGACGTATATAGTGATGGGAAGATTTAACTACATAATCATCTAAACCTGCTTTCATCGCTTCTATTGCTACTTCCTGTGTAGCGGAGTTTGTAAACATGACTACAGGAAGTTCGGGAAGAATGGCTTTTAACTCACTCAATATAGTTAAACCATCACTCCAACATAATTGATAATCAATAATCCCAACATCAAAATTGCCTGTAGTTAATGCGCGATCGAAACTGGAAGCATCAATAACATGCTCTACTTCTAAATCCAGAAACTCTCGTTTTAGAGAACGAATCACTAGAGTGCGGATATCAGGACTATCGTCTATAAGTAAAATCCTTAGCATAATATTAAAATAGTTTAGTTTAAAATAGGCTATTATTCATATATATAGACTAACAATACTTTTTACAGATATTGTCATTCCCCAGTCAGCATTTAGAGACTTATTGAATCTCCCTAAAGGATGGTAATTCGATCCAGAAGCGAGAACCACTATTTAATTGTGATTCGACTCCAAATTTACCATTCATGCGTTTCATTGCTTTACTTACTATTGCTAAACCAATGCCATTTCCTGGATATAAATCATTTCCATGCAATCTTTTGAAAACCTCAAATATTTGTTCTTTATACTGTGATGGTATTCCTATCCCATTGTCTTCTATCCAAAGTCGTATATAGTCTTCTTTTTGAGTTATATATACTCGAATTTGTGGGGAATGATTGGGAGTAACAAATTTAATCGCATTAGATAAAAGGTTTGTAATTACTTGAACTAAAATTAAATGATTAGCCATTACCATTGGTAAAGGTTCTTCTAAAATTATTTGAGCTTGTCGTTCTTGAATTTTTTCATTTAATTGGATTAAGGATTCATTAATTGCAGATGCTAAAACTACTGGTTTAATAAGTATTTCCCGACTACTAATTTGGCTATAATTAAGTAAATTTTTGATTAAACTCTGCAAACGTTGGCTATTTACTAAAATGCGCTGTAAATTAGTATGCTGTGCGATCGCATTATTTTTTTGTGTGTATATTGAAATATCCTCAGAAATAAATGAGCGCTGATAATTAGGTGAGGTAAATATACCATAGATAGTGAATTCTGGGAATCAAAAAATATAAGATGCTTACGAGACTGTATTTATTCGTGATAGCTGGGAAAGAATGGTTAGTTAATAGTAAAAACTAATCTATTCAATCTATTCACTCCTCACCAGTTCCATAACTACTGAAATTAACTCATCAGGTTCTATTGGTTTGGGTATATGCTTTTGGAAACCTGCGGAAATTGCTTGTTCGCGATCGCACTCGCTAGCGTAAGCTGTCAAAGCTACTGCTGGAGTTGCTCCCCCCTGTTCTTTTGATAAATTCCTGATTTGCCGCATCAACATATAACCGTCGATTTCTGGCATTCCAATATCGCTAACAATAATTTTTGGTTTTAATTGGGTTAATATCTGCAATGCTTCCAAAGCTGATGTTGCTTGGGTGACATTTGCCCCTGCTGTCTCTAATACAAAGGTGATAAATTCCCGCGAATCGACATCATCATCTACAATTAATATTTCTATCTTGTCAAGATTTTGATAATTTAAGTCTATCTCTGTCTCAGTTATAATACTGCTCTGCTCTTGTTCCTGAGCTAGTGGTAATTCAATTTTAAATGTTGCTCCTAAATCTTCCCCAGGACTTTCTGCAAATGCTTTTCCACCGTGCATCTCGGTAATTTTTCTGACAATTGCAAGTCCTAAACCTAAACCACCGAATTTTCTGGTTGTAGCACCATCTGCTTGACGGAAGTAGTCAAAAACGCAGGGTAAAAACTCTTTCGTGATACCCTTACCGTTATCTTTAACGATAACTTGCAGACTTTTTTCTGCTTGTTCTAAGTATACTTCCACCCGACCACCTACGGGTGTAAATTTGACTGCATTAGTAAACAAATTCCAAAATACTTGTTGCAAACGTCCCGCATCACCTAAAACATAATAGCAATCTTCTGCAAATACCATTTCTATTTGAATGTTTTTAGTTTCCGCAGCTAAACGTACTGTTTCCAAAGCTGCTAAAACCACAGATTTAAGATTTATTCTAATAATATTTAACGTTAATTTTCCTTGCAAAATTCGTGATATATCTAATAAATCTTCGATTAATTGCCCCTGTAACCTAGCATTACGTTCAATAATTGCTAAAGCTTCGATAGTTTTTTCGGGGTCAAGTTTGCGGGTTTGGAGAATCTTTGACCAGCCTAAAATGGGATTGAGGGGCGATCGCAATTCGTGAGATAGTACAGCTAGAAATTCATCTTTGATGTTATTGGCTGCTTCAGCTTCGCTACGGGCTTTTTGTGCAGCTTCGTAAAGACGAGCATTTTCAACTGCGATCGATGCCATTTGCCCTAGTTGAACGAGTATAGATTCGTCTTCTTCGCTAAACTCACCGTCATCGTATTTATCCGATAATTGAATTATCCCAATATTACGACCATCACGCCCAATTAAGGGAGCTGCTAACCAACCACGCATGGGGGGATGTTTTCCAGCAGCTTGACCAAATCCCTTCCAATTGGGATGCTGTTCTAGTTGTGTTTGGGTCATCCGTAACGAATGGTTTGTACTGGTAACGCAACTATAAATACCAGTACCATCGGGCTTTTCCTGATAATCGCGCCAAGCTGCATACTTGTCTGAAAGCGAGATTGCACTGATAGACTGCGCCCAATTTAAGTTGGTTGTGGTGCTGATGACAGCTTGGTGCGCGCCAATAATAATACGAGATTGCTCAGTAATTACCCTAAGAACATCTTCAATTGAGAGGGCAGAATTTATTGCCAAAGCAGCTTTAGTCAAACCATGTAATTGATTCGCATATTGCTGCGATCGCACTAACATTTGTTGCCTTTCTGTCTCAATTTTTCTGTATTCACTAATATCTTGGTTGACGGCAATGGCTCCAGTAATATTTCCTTGATTGTCCCGTAGAGGTAAAGCTGAGTTCAAAACTGTTTTGCGACTACCATCAAAACACTGAATATCAATCACTTCATTAATCGAAGTTTCTCCCCGTTTAATTGCTCGTGCCATTGCCCATTCTTCGACAGGAATTTGTTTGCCACTATCAGCCCACCAAGCCTTATACTCTCCATAATGCTCAATTCCTACATATTTTTTACCAGTCCAAATTTGCTCACCAGTTCGGTTCGTATGGTTAATATTGCCATTGCGATCGCAAACCCACACACCAACTGGTAAATTTTCTAACACGGTTCGCAGTAGTTGTTCGCTTTGCTGTAATGCTTCTTCAGACTGTTTCTGAGATGTAATATCACGAGAGGATGATATTAATAACTTCGGTTTCCCTTCAGCATCGGGTACTGGTGTGATTAGGACATCCCACCATTTTGCTGTACCTTTGACGGTGGGGCAAAAGCCTTGAAAGTGAGCGACTTTTCCAGCTTTGGCTGTTTCTATAGCTTTCAAAACCAAATCACGTTCTTGCCAAAAATTAACCCAGGATTTGCCAATGTAGGGTGTAAAGTCGTCAATTTCCATTAAACATAACCCTTGGGCATTCATCGACAGCAAACAGCCATTTAAATCTAAAGTTTTAATACAGTCAGCGCTATTTTTAAAAATGCTACGGTTGAGTTCTTCGCTTTCTCGTAAAGATTTTTCTACCTGTTTTTGCTCGCTAATATTTTGCCAAATTGCCATTCCCGCAAAGATTTCTCCGCGATCGCTCTTTACCGGAACTATATTTATTTGATAAAAATTATGATTATAAAATATTTCAATATTGTGCTTCTGCCCTGCTAGAGCTTGAATATATAAAGGTTCTAGTTCTACACATATGTGCGGAGGTAATATTTCCCAAATCGTTTTACCAACTATTGTTTCGCGATTGAGTCCAACTGTCGCTAATACTTCAGCTAGTAATTCTTCTCCTTCTGCGAGTAAGTAGCACAAATTAGAGTCGAACAACATCAAGGCACAATTTGGTAAATTCTTTAGTAAAGTGTGATACAAACCTTGATTTTCCAATAATTCTGCTCCTCGTTTTTTACCTAAAGTTTCAGGTAGCTGATTGTCAACTAATTCGCGAGAACCGGTTAAATCTTGGGGGATGTATTCTCCCACAAAGTGTCGCAAGCTTGATGCTAAAGGCATATCGCAGTGTTCTTCGTTTGCCATTTGGGAACTCAGTAAAATTTCAAATTATTGTCAAAGGTTAATAAATGAAATTATTTTTTTACCGATTACGAAGCCACTGCTTGAGATAAAGCTGCGTGTGGAGCCTTACATAAAGGAATAAGCTAATTTTAGAATTGTAAATCATTATTAAGAATGAACCACAACTGTTAAATTCAAACTGATTTTACCTTATCTGTTTATTTTTAGGCAATCATCATCATATTTATTTTCTTAAAACTGTTAACTTTGAATCAATGAAGAAAAACATATACGGTAGTTTGATTCTACTCACATAAGTTTTACTATTTCGAGGGTGAGTTAAGTTGTAATATTTTTATGGCTTTGGTTACTCTTTTTGGAAGTACTTAAATAATTGCGATCGTAATAATCTTTATGGCTCAAAAGCTAAATTAAAATTCTAAAACATGAATAAAATTATAGTTTTATTAACTACATATATAGTAGTTATGTTTACTTAGGAATGAGAATTTAATAACTTACATGTATTTGTGGTACGGGACGGAAAGCCCGTTGTAATATTCTAAGTGCAGGCAGGATGCCTGCTCCACAAGAAAAATTGCACTTTATTTAAT
>JAAUPE010000242.1 GCA_012034595.1 Calothrix sp. CSU_2_0
GAGCTTCGCTCTACGTGTCTACTCTGCGCCTACCTTTGGTAGGCACGTAGTGACTTCTGCAAGTAGCCACTCCGTGTCTATGGCGGTTTAAAATATTGAATAGTTTAGTCTTAACTGAACCGTATTGCACTATAAACCAATACGGTTCAGTTAATACCAATTCAAATAATGATTGCAACACATCCAACGGTAGAGACGTAGCAGTGCTACGTCTCTAGAAATATCTATCTGTCGCGTTGTTTTTTCAAATTGGTATAAGAAAAGAACATCGAAAATAAAGCCAAACAAAATAAACTTGTCTCTACCAGCTAATTTGCTTTCACTTCCTTTGCTTCCGGTTTCTGAAACTTACCTGGATACTTCTTTTGGAAATAACTTTCCATCAATTCCAAAGCCATCGGTGCAGCAACACTACCACCACCACCATCCGAGTGTTCGGCAAAAGCGACTACGAGAATTTCCGGTTTATCAAATGGTGCATAACCACCAAACCAAGTATGGTTTCTTTTTACACCTTTTTCCAAGCTTCCGCAGTCCCCGTTTTCCCGGCAATTGCTGGCATTGTATTTACATTCAACTTTTTCGCCGTTCCTTCGGTAATTACTTTACGCAATCCAGTTTGTAAAATTTTGACTGTTTCCGGCTTCATCCCAATCGGTTCGCGCCAGTTTTTGGCTTCCTCATTGTCTTTAATCAAATGCGGTTGGACGCGATAACCCCCATTGGCTGGAGCCGCGAACATTACCGCAACTTGTAAAGGTGTAGTTAATAAAGCACCTTGCCCAATAGACATATTTACTGAGTCGCCAACCGTCCAATCGCGCTTCATGGTTTTGCGTTTGTACTCATTATCAGGAACAAATCCGGGAATTTCTTCGCTTTTGAAATCAAATCCAGTTTCCGAACCAAACCCAAACTTGCGCGTCCATTTAATCAAGGTTTCGCCACCAACACGTGCCCCAATTTGATAGAAAAAAGTATCGCTACTATTTGCCATTGCTCCCGTCCATCCCAAGGGACCAAAACCCGCATGGTTCCACTCCCCGAAGCGAGTACCACCAAAACTTAGAGAACCGTAGGTTGGCAAAACTGTACTGGCAGAAAATTTCCCTGATTCGAGTCCAGCCGCAGTTGTAACAATTTTAAAGGTACTAGCAGGTGGATATTGACGTAATGCTCGATTCAGTAGGGGATGGTTTTCACCCAAAAGGATTTTTTGTAATTCCTTCTGTGATGGACGCTGCTTCGAGAACACATTGGGATCAAATGTGGGATTAGAAACCATCGCCAAAATCCCACCATTATTGGGATTCATCACAATGATTGTCCCATCGCGATCGCCTAAAGCTTTTTTGGCAACTTTTTGGAGTTCCAAATCAAGGGTTAAGCGAATATCTTTGCCTGCTTTGGCTTGTTTTTCGCCGATCACCTTTAGAGGACGACCTCGACCATCAACTTCGACTTCTCGACCCCCCCATTCGCCCCGCAGATGCTTCTCATAGGCTCTTTCCATACCCATCTGACCGATAACATCACCTAGCCGATAGCCTTCTTTTTTTCTTTTCTGTAACTGTTCGGCGGTCAATTCGCGAGTATAACCTGTAACATGGGCAGTTGTTTCACCATGTGGGTAATAACGAACTGCCTCGGCATGAATTTCCACATTCGGAAGTTGATGTTCATATTCTTTTAAAGCAGTAATTTGCGCTTCTGTAATGTCGCGAGCAACCCGCACCAAAGAGGATGAATTAGGACCAGCTTCGATTAATTTTTCTTCGATTTCCACAAGGGGTATGTCGAGAACTTTTGCCAAACTTGGACCAATAGTTTCATCCCAGCCTGGTTTGGTATGTGCCATAGGCCAAAGGTAAACTGAGTATGGATAGCGGGTTGTGGCTATAGTTTTACCATTGCGATCGAATATGTTTCCGCGTTCGGGCTGCTTGGGAATCATCCGTACTCGATTAGATTGCGCTCTCTCACTATATTTTTTCCCATCAATTACTTGTAAGTGCCCTAATTTTGCACCCATGACAGTAATTGCTGTTAGTGTAAATAATATTAAAAATATGGATTGAATACCGTTACCAACTGTACGTGTATCTTTTTTTCTACTTATCTTATAATCTAGTAGTGCCATAGTTCTAGGGATATTAATGTTACTGCTTGTGTTTATATATTTGGTGCTAGTACGCAATCCGATAAAAGTATTATCGGCATAAATAGCAAAGACTTGCCCTAACAGGTGTGTTGTAGGTGTTGTATTAATACGGTTTGGTTGCAAGAGAAAGGGGAAAGAAGCCCTTTCAAGATGAGCAACGATGATACGTTGTTTAAGTGCTATCATCCTCAATTATCCTTTCAGTGACGGCTTTTCGTAACCTATCACGCAGAACTTTCGATTGATTCCCGCCAATTTTGCGCTTATCCACTATCTTTGAGTCGGTGTGGCTTGAGACGACGATATATGCCATTGTTTTACCATGCGGATAAAGATGTCCGTCTTTTTGCTGTTTGAATCGAGGTTTATCTAATAAGGTCATAAGAATAAAATTATAGTGTTGATGATATTTTTATCTGTATTCATCGCGGCATGAAATATACCGGATATTCCCCAAAAACGACGGAGCCAAGGCAATGGTTTAAATAGACTGAGGATAATACTCTGTGTATTTTATTTTTGGCGGATACAATAAACCAAGGAGCTATTCAATGTCAGCCTATTGGGTTACATGAATTGTCGGGAAAACACGTATATTTACGGAAATTGTCGGGGTTATGTCTCAAGCTGTCAAGCAAAATCAGGGCAACAAAGCAGTGCTGGAATCACTAGATGTCGAGTTGCGAAATGTGTTTAAGTTTTTTAACCAAGAGCCAGCAGTACATGGAATTGACTTAGATGTTAGACAGGGTGAGTTTTTTAGTATCCTGGGTCCATCTGGTTGTGGTAAAACGACGACATTACGCATGATTGCGGGATTTGAAACCGTAGACGCTGGGAAGTTATTGATACGTGGACAATCGATGGCTAATATTCCAGCTTACCAGAGACCAGTTAATACTGTGTTCCAAAGTTACGCTTTATTTAAGCATTTAAGTGTTTGGGATAACATTGCTTTTGGTTTGAAGTTGAAAAAACTACGCAGACCAGAAATTGAGAGCCGTGTTAATGATACTTTGGCTTTGGTGAAAATGGAAGGATTGCGATCGCGTTTTCCTTCGCAGCTTTCGGGAGGACAGCAACAGCGTGTCGCTTTAGCCAGAGCGTTGGTAAATCGACCTGCGGTAATTTTGCTAGATGAACCTTTGGGAGCGCTAGATTTAAAATTACGCAAGGAAATGCAGTTTGAACTGGCGAATTTGCATCAGGAATTGGGGTTAACTTTTGTGATGGTGACACATGACCAGGAGGAAGCGCTATCACTTAGCGATCGCATTGCGGTGATGAATCAGGGTAAAGTGGAACAAATCGGTTCCCCCAGCGAAATTTATGAACATCCCCAAACAACATTTGTAGCGGATTTTATTGGTGATACAAATTTGTTTGCTGGTGAGGTTGTCGCTGTCGATGGGGAAAATTTGGAAGTTATCACTAAAGCTGGATTAAAAATAATAGTTAGTCGCACGGAAAATTCCCCAACTCAAACATCGCAGTCGATTACAGTTAGTATTCGTCCTGAAAAATTCAGTTATCACTTTATAAGCCAAGTTTGCAAGTAAATTGTTTTGAAGGCAAACTTGTTAATGTTATGTATTTAGGGACTCACGTTAATTACTTGATTGAGTTGGAAAAGGGCGATCGCATGACTGTAAGACAACCGAATAATGTGGGAATTATACCTGATGTCAACACCCCTATTTATGCATGGTGGGGAGAGAATGATTGTTTCTCTATTTGTAATTAGCCATGATTAGAAGAGAGTTTATCAAAACTTTAGCGGCATTATCGGGTTTATCGCTCACAGGATGCGGTTGGAAATTGGGAAATGTGCGATCGCAAGCAACGACGACGGCTGAACGGGACAAATTATACTTATTTACTTGGACACAATATACGGACGACAAAGAATTACTCAAAGCTTTTACTGCTCAAACTGGCATCAAATTATTTGCGGATTTATATGAATCCAATGAAGTGATGCTGGCAAAAATGCTAGCAGGTGGAGGTAGTGCTTATAGTGTTATTTATCCATCTGACTATATAGTACAGAAGATGTTAGATAAGGATTTATTAGCCGAAATAAAGCGCGATCGCTTGGTGGGAATCGACAATTTATTTCCTCAATTTCAAAATCCTCCTTACGACCCAAATAATCGCTATAGTATCCCTTTTACTTGGGGGACAACTGGTTTTATCTATAACACTGAAGTTTTAACAACTCCTCCTGATAGTTGGGAATATCTATGGAAGAATAGCAGTAAGCTCAACCGGAAAATGACTCTTCTTAGTGATGCTCGCGAAGTATTTGGAGCCGTTTTAAAAATGTTGGGTTATTCCTACAATTCTAAAAAGGAAAGCGAGATAAAAGAAGCTTATCAAAAGTTACAGGAACTCAAACCATCACTTTCGGGTTTCGATACTGATGCATGGCGTAATAAAATTTTGTCTGGTGATTTATTGTTAGCAATGTGTTACTCAGGTGATGCTATCAAAATCATGAAGGAAAATCCTAAATTTAAATATGTGATTCCCCAAAATGGTACTTCTTTGTGGACTGATACTTTAGTAATTCATAAATACGCACCCAATCCAGATGCTGCTTATGCTTGGATAAATTATTTATTGCAACCAGAAGTTTCAGCCCAGTTAACAAGTAATCAAAGTCTCGCTACTCCTAATCAAGCATCTTTTGAATTATTACCTCAGAAATATCAAACTAATTCTAGTTTGTTCCCTTCCGAAACAATTCTAAGTAAATGCGAACGTCTTTCTCCTCTCGGTGATGCAGAAGAAGTTTACGAACGTTATTGGACTCAATTAACTAGTGGTTAATGAGTTATGAATTATGAATTATGAATTATGAATTAGATACGACCCACCGGGTCATATGTACGATAATTAGGAGTTATCATATATCATGATGAATCCCGTAGGGGAGGGGTTTCCCCGCCCTTAATTATATTTCTTAATTATATTTTATTTAAGCAACAAATACTGTATAAATTAATAGTTATAAGTTATTAATTACAAACGAAAAAACAACAAATTATAAATTACAAATTATGGCTAATTCTCAAATAAACTCATTAAATAAAATCGGTGAAATTGAAAAACCCAATCGTCCAAAACTTCAATGGTTAGAACCACTATTACTACTAGCACCATCAGGTATTTGGTTAGTACTATTCCTAGTTCTGCCAACACTAATAATATTCGAGTTAAGTCTAGTACCAGGAATTAGACCAGGAGATATAGTCAATCCAGGAGGAATTAGCGACTACAGCCAATTTTCTAACCCTCAAAACTGGCAAACTATCTGGAAATCACTAATTCTCAACTATACCCGCATTATCGATCCACTCTACTTACAAGTAATCAAGCGATCGCTCTCTTTTGCAATTGGAACTACAGCAATTTGTTTAATTATCGCTTTCCCCGTAGCTTACTGGATAGCACAACTAGCACCACAACGCTTTAGAAATATCTTACTCCTGGGATTTGTTTTACCCTTATGGACATCTTCCTTACTGCGTACCTACGCTTGGATAACCATTCTTCGTCCCACTGGTTTACTCAACAGTATGCTAACTAGCATCGGTTTACCAGCACTCGATCTACTCAACCGCAATTCTGCCGTATTCATTGGGATGAGCTATAGTGCGCTTCCCTACACAGTTTTAATTTTATATGCTTCCCTCGAAAAGCTCGATAAACGACTTTTAGAAGCAGCAGCAGATTTAGGTGCAAACCCCATACAAGTATTCTGGAAAGCGACAATACCCCAAGTAATCACCGGAATTGCTGCCAGTTCATTTTTAGTATTCATCACCACTTTAGGAGATTTCGTCAATCCCGAATTATTAGGTGGAGCTTCCAGCATGACAGTCGCACGACTAGTTTACAATCAATTTTTAGGTGCAACCCAAAACTGGGGATTTGGCTCCGCTTTGAGCATGACATTGATTCTAATAGTAAGTATTGCGATCGCGCTTTCGATCAAATTTGGGGAAGCAACCCCCAGACGCTAATTACAACGAATCCAAAATAACCTCAATTTCCCAGATTATAATTCTGGTTAAAAACAAAATGCCTAATTTGCAAGAAAAATCCGGTTTGTTGTGTTAACGTTAGCCCTAATGTACAATTTGCTAGCTCAACACAATTATTGATGAAATCTGTAATTTCATCAGCACTCTGTGTTTTTAATGACAACAAAAATACTGAACTCAGACTACACATCTTTGCAAATAGGAGCTTCAGACGATAGTATATGTAGCGTGATTTAGATAAAGCACGGGTGGAAAGAAAAATTAATGCTTTAAAAATGAGCAAAGTTTGAGTTGATGGTAAATTTCCGGAAAATTAATTTTCGGAAGCGAAGAAATTGTCAAGAGTGAACTTAAAAGTAAATTACAACTGTTTATGATTAAAAGTCCAAGTTTTAAGCTTTAAGTTGTAAGTACTCTCGAAAGGGTATCTACCCAAAGTAAACCGATATTCGCGCTTGTGATGGCTGAAGATGGATGTTGTAGATTGCTATCGTGTACTGGGTTTGAGAACAGGTGCTTCATTTGCCGATATTAAAGCTTCTTATCGAAGATTGGCTATTCAGTATCATCCCGATATTAACCCAAACGACCATAAAGCTAAAGAAAAGTTTATCACCTTGACCGAGGCGTATAAGTTGCTCCTGCAAGCTGTTTCACCAGCAGCAGATACACCTCAGCAGTCAAGTCATAAACAAACTAATCAAAAACAAGCTGCTACACCTCAACCAAAAACAACAACGCAAACACAAACACAAACAGCACCACAAGAACAAGTCAAAACCAAACCACCAAATGCATCAGAAGTAGAACGACGGTTAAAGTGGAATACATATCAGCAGTTGCAGCGTTTCTTGCGCGAAAGAAGATTTCCCCAAGCGATCGCACTTGCAGAAGCACTTGCCGAACGCTTACCAGAGGATGCGGAAGTACGGCAGTGGCAAGCAATTTCCTACCAAATTTGGGGACGTGCGTTAATTGGCGAAAAACAGTGGCTCAAAGCTCGAATATACCTGAAAAAAGCCTTAAAAACCGATCCAAATAACAAATCTCTACTTGACGAAGTTCAAAGGGACTTTCAGAAACTCGAACATATTTTTTAACTGGTTTCTTGTTCGTAACAAACAAATTTAGAATGTAGAGGCGTGGCGTAGATGCTAAGGAAGCAGCTTGTCGTAGACATCGCGTCTCTATTTTTTGTATCGTGCTAATGTTATGTCCAAATCCACCATTGCCATTACTGTTAAGCTATTTGCCGTATACCAAGAAGCATATCAAGTTCCAGAGTTAAAGCTAGAATTTCCCGAAGGTACACCAGTACAAACAGTTCAAGAGTACCTGCAAACACAACATCCCGAACTTGCCAAATGGCGTAATGTTACCCGTTTTGGCATCAATTTATTATTCGTCGAACCCGACACAATCATGCAAAACGGGGACGAAGTAGTATTAATCCCCCCCGTTAGCGGTGGTTAACGCTGGTTAACGGCGTTTTGCGACGGTTGACGACGGTTGACGACTGTTTACGACGTTTGACGACGGTTTAAGGCGATTTGCAACTGTTTACGGCGGTTTAAGGCGATTTGCGACGGTTTACGGCGATTTGCGACGTTTTACGGCGATTTGCGACGTTTTACGGCGATTTGCAACTG
>JAAUPE010000057.1 GCA_012034595.1 Calothrix sp. CSU_2_0
GTGTTGGGATTTTCAGGAGGACGGTACAAGGAGGGTAGAGAGATTTTGGAGAAAATGAAGGGGGAATTAGAAAAATAAAAATTGCGATCGCATTTCAGTTAACAGGAAAAGTGCGATCGCATTTTAGGCTATCAGGTGCATCTACAAACTTAAATCAAATTTGGTTATAGCTTATGAGTGACATTATTCACAACGAACCGGGAATTCTTGAGGAGCAATGCCCAAATTGCGGATCGATAAATTCTCACTTTGACGATGAAGGAAAATTTCACTTGTGCCACGTTTGCGATCATGCTTGGTCATTCGATAGCGATGACCCCGACTATGACGATGTTGATGTTGATGAAGAATATCTATATTCGCTATATGGGGTTGGAAACAACGCCTGAAGAGCTAGCTACCCACTAGCGAAACGTTAATCTTTAGGGTTAACGTCGCGGTTCGGGTCCAAACCAAATCGCATTGCATCCGGCTTTGAAGATAGAGCAAGCTTTGAGCTTTTAACCAATTCGCAAGCTGGGTGCAATTGAGGTTTACCCCTCAATTGCTTTGAAAGTGAAATAGGCTTAGAGCCTTTGGGTGATTCATAAGCTATGAAAATTATAAATGTTATCGGGCTAGACGTAAGTAAAGCCTCAGTTTCGCTGTGTTTACTAACAAAACGTCCTGAAAATGTTCGCGACTTCTATTACAAATGTAAGTTTGAAAAACTTCCAGCTAGCAAAATTGGAATCACTCGTTTACAGGAAATTAGACCGGATGTAGCCCTATTTGAACCAACTGGGGTTAACTACTCCAGATTGTGGTTAGAACATTTGACTAAACTAGGTTGTGAAATACGGTTGGTAGGGCACAAAGAATTAAAAAATTATCGATCGCATCATTTAGCGTTACCCGATAAAGATGATGATGCCGATTCCCTAGCTCTGGCTTGCTACTACTTCGATTATTGCCAATCTCCACAAAGATTTGTGCGAATTCGTACCCCTGTTGCTTCTCGGTTAAGGCAATTGGTATTGAGATTGCAGCACCTCAGCCGTACTCAAAACCCCATTATCAACCGGATTAGGCAAGATTTAGCATGGCAATTCCCCGAAGTTGCCTTGGTAGATTCACATCGAGGCGTTAGTAATGCCGTGCCGTTACTTTGGGGATGGATTGCAGGAGAAAGAAAAAGCCCAAAGTACGATCGCATCTACAAAGAGACTATCGGGGTAGGGATAAATAATGCAGTTATTTACCATGCCCAAAGGATTTGTAGCTTAGAACGTGAGGAGGTTGAGATTGAGGATGAAATATCAAGCCTGTTATCACTCCCCGAATTTAAGCCTTATTTAGAGGTTTTTGATTTATTTAAGTTTGGGAGTCGCACCCAGTCAGTATTACTTTCACAAATATTCCCCTTTGATAATTACCTGGAAAACAAACAACCAATCATAATTATTCGTCCAGGCCGGTTTTCAAAAGGGGAAACTAAACGGCATTTATCAGAAAGACGATTTCTGAAAACATTGGGACTTGCACCATCCGAATATTCATCAGGTGACATTAAGCGTCAAAAAGTGTCCGGAGGCTCAAGTCTTTGTCGCAAACAGCTTTGGTTGTGGTTGTTTACTTCTGTAGAAATTCGCTCTAGGAGGTCAACCAAAATTTTGCGAACATTAGGGGAACAGGTAGATACTGAAAAAGCATCAGGGAAACCGATTCAATTAGTGCGATCGCGTGCTTGTGCAAAGGCTGCAAAGCTGCTGTTTCGGGAATTAGTACAAGCATTTTGTGGGGAAAAATGTTAAAGTGAATTGTTAAAGCTTGTTTACAGAATTGCCAAAATAATCCGACTTCTGTTATCGCAGGCTTGTAAAAACTAATATCTAAAAACCATCTACAGTACTAAAACGCGCACTATGACGCTCCCAATCCGTAACGTCGCTATTATCGCCCACGTAGACCACGGCAAAACCACCTTGGTTGATGCCCTTCTGAGACAATCCGGCATTTTCCGCGAAGGCGAAGACGTTCCGGATTGCGTCATGGACTCGAACGACTTGGAGCGCGAACGCGGCATTACTATTCTCTCCAAGAACACTGCTGTTAAATACGGCGAAACTCTAATTAATATTGTTGATACCCCCGGACACGCTGACTTCGGTGGCGAAGTTGAACGGGTTTTGGGTATGGTTGACGGTTGTATTTTAATCGTTGACGCTAACGAAGGTCCAATGCCGCAAACTCGCTTTGTGTTGAAAAAAGCACTAGAAAAGGGATTGCGTCCCATCGTTGTTGTCAACAAAATTGACCGTCCCCAAGCCGAGCCACATAAGGCAACTGACAAAGTTCTCGACCTGTTCCTAGAACTAGGTGCGGACGATGACCAATGTGATTTTCCTTACTTGTTTGCATCAGGTCTAACTGGATTCGCGAAAGACAAATTAGAAGACGAATCCAAAGACATGAAGCCCTTGTTTGAGGCGATTTTGCGCCACGTTCCACCCCCAGTTGGTGACATTAACAAGCCGTTACAATTGCAAGTTACCACCCTTGATTATTCCGAATATTTGGGACGGATCGTTATTGGTCGTATCCACAATGGCACAATCAAAATGGGTCAACAGGCAGCGCTTGTCACCGATACTGGTGCGATCGTTAAAGGTAAAATCAGCAAGCTAATGGGCTTTGAAGGCTTGAAGCGTGTGGAAATGCAAGAAGCTAGCGCTGGCTATATTGTTGCTGTTGCGGGTTTTGCGGATGCAAATATTGGCGAAACCATTACCGATCCTAATGACCCCCAAGCCTTGCCACTTATTAAAGTGGACGAACCGACTTTACAAATGACCTTTTGGGTGAATGACTCTCCATTTGCTGGACAGGAAGGTAAGTTGGTGACATCGAGACAAGTTCGCGATCGCTTATTCCGCGAATTGGAAACTAATGTGGCTTTGCGGGTTGAAGAAACCGATTCCCCTGACAAGTTTCTAGTTTCTGGACGGGGTGAATTACACTTGGGTATTTTAATCGAAACCATGCGTCGTGAAGGTTTTGAGTTCCAAGTGTCCCAACCACAGGTAATTTACCGCGAAATTAGTGGACAACCCTGCGAACCTTTTGAGTTGCTGGTTTTAGATATTCCTGAAGAAGCTGTGGGTAGCTGTATCGAACGTTTGGGACAGCGCAAAGGTGAAATGCAGGACATGCAAGTTGGTGGCAATGGACGTACTAACCTGGAGTTTGTGATTCCTGCCCGTGGTTTGATTGGTTTCCGTGGTGAGTTCATGCGGATGACTCGTGGTGAGGGGATTATGAACCACAGTTTCTTGGAATATCGCGGTTTAAGTGGCGAAATTGAAGCTCGTAATAAGGGTGTTTTAATCTCTTTTGAGGAAGGTGTTTCGACATTCTACGCAATGAAGAATGCTGAAGATAGGGGTGCTTTCTTTATTGTTCCAGGTACGAAAGTCTATAAGGGTATGATTGTGGGTGAACACAATCGTCCCCAGGATTTGGAACTCAATGTTTGTAAAACTAAGCAGCTAACTAACCACCGTGCATCTGGTGGTGAAGAATTAGTGCAGTTGCAAGCTCCTATAGATATGAGTTTGGAACGGGCATTGGAATATATTGGTTCCGATGAGTTGGTGGAAGTTACACCGCAGTCGATTCGCTTGCGGAAGATGGCAAAAAAGCTCGCAGGTAGAAGATAAATCGATTTTGCATTTTGTGAAAAGTTGAGCCAGTTTAAGTTGGTTAGGTTCTCCAAGTAGTCGTAACTGAAAACCTAACCTAAGCTAAACATCTCCGAAAATTAGTGATGCATTATCATAACTCTTGTAGAGACGTAGCAATGCTACGTCTCTATGTTTTTTTCCGGATGTCTACTGAACTAGCGATCGCACTTTCTATAGGTTGAAAATTTGATATGATACCTGCGGTTTGCTGAAGCGATAAACCTACGGTTCGCTGAAGCGATCGCACCATATCACCAAATAGTTTGAATAGTTGTTAATGCTTGAATCTGCGAATCGCGGGTAACAAGCGAAAGACGTAAAGAAAAAGCAGTAGCTGCTATAATCCGATCCGGCATATCAGGAACAGTTACTCGGTCGATTTGTCGAATCGCTCCCGAAATATTGCGATCCAAAGGTGCCAAGACAATACCTAAATTCGGATCGTCCAAAGCATTAATAATTCTTGCTAATACATCTTCCGTAAGTCGTCCTTTCTCAACAAGATAAGCGATTTCGACTACTGAGATAGCTGATACATAAATAGGACTACCACTATTAACTGCTTGCTCCAAAGCTATTAAGGCAGTCTCCGATAATCTCTCTAGGTCAAAAATATACCAAATTAAAGTGTGTGTATCTGCAACTACTGATGTCATCAAACGACATCCCTGGGAAAATTACTCCACATTTCTTGACGCACTTGAGCAATATCTTCTTCTGTAATATCTACTTTTAAATCAGCACATAAGCCTCTAACGCTACGTAGTGGAGCTTTACTAGTATTTTTTTGATACAAAAATTCGGCAAAATTCAATAGCTCTTGCTGTTTATCTACAGGTAACTGGCGCAATTTTTTCAAGACTGCTTGTTCAATATTCATATTGTCATTTAATCTTTATTCCTTATATAGTCTAACTCCACGATCGCACTTTCTATAGGTTGAAAATTTGATATGATACCTGCGGTTTGCTGACGCGATAAACCTACGGTTCGCTGAAGCGAACGCACCATATCACCGAATACATAACCAAATATTTGAGAAAGCTGCTTTTTTTCGACTTTACTCATCAATTTGCCAAGATTCTTTATTAAAATCTTCATCCAAAACCTTTTTGGGACGAACAATTACAACTATTTGCCCTAACAAGGGAAGTTCTGGTGTCGTTTCAAACCACTGGAAATCAATTTCTCCAGAATTATCAACAACAAAATAACTACTATCGTTCCATTCTCTCTGAGCGCGATCGCATACTATAGCAACATCTTCAAGTGGAGAATTGACGGTTTGATTGGGCAGTTTAGAGCTATGACAGAAAATTACTACGGGATCTTCAGCAGCT
Organism: Calothrix sp. CSU_2_0; assembly: GCA_012034595.1. Lineage (GTDB taxonomy): Bacteria > Cyanobacteriota > Cyanobacteriia > Cyanobacteriales > Nostocaceae > Brunnivagina. The sequence goes on from JAAUPE010000057.1 coordinate 5,063, forward strand.
AAAATGACTTGCCAACCAGGTAAGGGAATCCATGCTTGTTGTCCAGTCACTCGCACCATCCGAAATGCACCAATTTCTTCAACTATTGGTACTGCTTTTAAATCTTCAGGTTTTAAGGGCATTTCCCCAGCAACGGGTAAGATTCGTGCTAGCTCAGAGGCTGATTCGAGTCGATATAACGGTAATATGGGTGCGGGACGTTTGGGAATTACCGTGAAGTCGGTAAGTAACTGTTCGATTTGCTTTCGAGCTTCCGGGGAATGGACAAAACGTAAACCTCTAGCAATGAGACGGGAACGTTCCTGTAAATCTGAGTATTGACGCGCATATTTCCAAGCTTGGTAAGCGATCGCATCACCAGGATGTTTGGTAAATCCTTCGGGGGGATTGCGAAACCGGGAAAAATCTTTGATTGCTCTGGCAATTTCCTTTGCTTCATCGCAGTCTATTTTTTGGGCAAATGCCAATTCTGTTGCGGATGCTCGTTCTTCGTGGGTTAACAAGCGAAACTCATATAAAACATCGCTACCACGTTTGAGAAAGTGCGATTGTGCTTCTGGGGATGCACCAATTTTTTCGACAGAAGCAAAAACCTGAGAACCGACAACTACTTGATTTTGTTGAATTGGTTCAAATCCAGTTTCTTCAAATATTTTTTGCGGATTGTAACCCGACTTTTGTAACTGCGCGATCGCAATTCCCCACTCTACCCAATTGCCTTGCTTCTGTCTGAGTCTCCGTAACAACTCGGTTGCTGCGCTATCGTTGATATTTTCTGGGTTTTGAGTATCAGGTTGTTGGTCGCTCATAACTAAATTGCACTTATCGCTCGGTATTTTAAATACACCAAGTTCTATTCTATGGTCTAAACAAGATTATTTCTTAACTTGCTCTGACTTCTGACTCCAAAGTTTAATTTTTAGTTAGACTGGGAAAAATCTCCTGGTCATCTGGGTTACTACACCAGGAGTAATTAATACCTTTAATTCACTCTGTATTTTACGTATATACACAAAAAAATGTTACTCTTTTTTGATACTTATCCTAAATTAAATATTTAGTTAGTATATTCATCCATAACGATAAATCAGGGTATTCCCCAAGTTAATGTCTGTGATTATCGTTTAAGCTGAAGTATGGAATATGACTATATCATTAACAATTAAAGAAATTATCTTATGGATAATTCGATTCCTAAAATTGATAAAATTCGCCAACAATTGATGACTGTAGAAAAACATAAAAAACTTAAATTATTAGTCGTAGACGATGAGCCAGATAATCTCGATTTGCTCTATCGTACTTTTCGACGTGACTTTAACGTACTCAAAGCCGATAGCGGTGTCAATGCTCTCCAAGTTCTCGCAGACGAAGGAGAAGTTGCTGTAATTATCTCCGATCAGCGAATGCCAGAAATGAAAGGAACTGAGTTTCTGAGTAAAACAGTTCCCCAATTTCCCGACACAGTTCGGATTATCCTTACGGGTTTTACCGACATTGAGGACTTGGTAGAAGCGATAAATGCCGGACAAGTTTATAAGTACATTACCAAACCTTGGGATCCGACGGAACTTAAAGCTGTAGTGCAACGAGCTGCGGAAACTTATGATTTGCTCAAACAACGTACCGAAGAACTACGTCGTGTAAATGCTCAAATGGCATTATTGAAATCATTGGTAACTGTAACGCAAATGTCGTCGAGTTTTGAGGATACACTCAACCCGATCGCAGCTGCTTTTGGCGAAAGTTTTGTTGCTGATGGTTGTGTTCTGCAAATGTTGGATAATTCTGTATTTACATCATCCCAAGGTACTTATAGCAGTAATGGGATGCTAGGAAACTGGCTTGCGAATGACCCATTAGTAAGTGAAGCGATCGCAACTAACCAAATCCAGGTTTCGGCAAATATTCCCAGCGATGAAAAACTAGCTGTGGTGTCTCATTATTCCGAAAGTGGTATCAAAGCCCATTTGACTGTACCAATTATTTACCGCAGTCAAATCCTGGCAATTCTGTCGCTCCAGTGGAAACAACCCTTTACTCTGCGAGAGGATGAACTTAAACTAATTCACTCTTCCGCGCAATTAACTGCGATCGCGCTGACTGCAACTCAGTGTAGTTAAGCTTTTTCACCAATTTAATCGGTATGTAGTAGTGTTTTAGCTCAATCTTAGTATCAAGCACTTTCTACATACCAATTTTTTTGATAGCGGTACAGGCATAGGCAAATCAATAAATGAGGGCAAACAACGCAAAATTTACCTTTCACGATAGAATTAATCCGTGAAGAGAAATTAATAGGCAAATCAATAAATGAGGGCAAACAACCGTTTGCCCCTACGGTAGACTGGTGCCTTCTGCCCTCTGCTCGGTTCTCTCCATCCATTGTAAAACTCGATTCCAAGCCCACCACAGATCGGGGTCATTTGCTTGTTTCTGCCCTTGTTTACTATTTAAATACATGACATGACCTCCATATTTTGTCAGCAATAAATCTATATGGGGATTATTTGCACAAGCTGCTTGTAAATCTGGTGCGATCGCAGGGTCAAAAAATGGGTCGTTTTCGGCGTAAATAATCAAAGTCGGAACTTCCAGATCGGGCAAAAACGGTAATGGACTTGTGGCATCGTAATACGCTTCCACCGTCGGGAAACCCAAACCTGAAATTACCAACTCGCGATCGAACGCCAAAATACTATCAATGCGATCGATGGCTATGGGGTCAATTTTACCGGGATGAGCATCATAAATTTGCCAAGCCATTTTTTTTAACCTCGCAGTAATGCCCTTCTCGATATACCTACCTTGCCGATTTCCCAAAAGATAAGGGAGCGATCGCGTTCCATCCAAATTCGGACAAATCGCCACCACACCAACCATATCCCCCATCCCTGACATCGATAATGCCGTTTTCCCAGCCCACAATGCCAGTTGACCCCCCAAGGAAAACCCTAATACCCAAAATTTACCTGGACAACCTAAATCAGTAGCTTGCGAGGCAATTCTGAGAAAATCCTCTCCCTCATACAACCCATCCGATGTCAAAGTCGGTGATAATTCTATCGATTTCCCGTGGGCACGCCAATCAAATAACACCACCGCATAACCACTTGCATAAGCTTTACGTCCCCAAAGTCTCAACAACCATTGATTTTCTAAAGTTCCAGTAATCCCATAAGTCGCCACAACTGTACCGCGAGCATTTTCAGGAATCGCAAATAAACCAAAAAGTGGTACATTACCAGCCCCCATAAATATTTGTTGCTGATATGGTGGTTCGGGAGCAAAAAGTGTATTCGTCCAATGGCGACTAAGCGAAAAACTCCCATATAGAGTCATTGCGAAACCATTTTGTAAAAATAGAGGCGGAATATAGGTGGGAAAACACATAATTTATATAAATTTGTATATTTGTATCCGAGATTTACAAATATTTCATCTTAATCTTTATGTTAGATTTAAAAACTTTTTTATAATCAATAAAGCAATCTTTGCACCACTCAAAGATTCTTATTTCTCTTTAACAAAGTAGTAATAACAATATATAATGCCAAGGATTCTTGTCATAGACGACGACCCCGCTATTTCAGAACTCGTTGCTGTCAATCTCGAAATGGCTGGCTACGATGTCAGTCAAGCTGAAGACGGCATTAAGGGTCAGGCATTAGCGCTACAGCTACAACCAGACCTAATTATGCTCGACTTGATGCTACCTCGAGTTGATGGATTTACCGTTTGTCAACGCTTGCGTCGAGACGATCGCACATCTGAAATTCCTGTATTGATGCTCACCGCATTAAGTCAAACCCAAGATAAAGTCGAAGGTTTTAACGCTGGTGCAGATGATTACCTGACCAAACCGTTTGAAGTCGAGGAAATGCTAGCACGGGTTAGAGCATTACTTAGACGTACCGATCGCATTCCCCAAGCTGCCAAGCATAGTGAAATTCTTAACTATGGACCTTTAACCTTGGTTCCCGAACGTTTCGAGGCAATCTGGTTTAGCGAGACGGTCAAGTTGACTCATTTGGAATTTGAATTGTTGCATTGTCTGCTCCAACGTCACGGGCAAACTGTTTCCCCTAGTGAAATTCTGCGCGAAGTTTGGGGTTACGATCCCGATGATGATATTGAAACGATTCGTGTCCACATTCGACATTTGCGAACCAAACTCGAACCCGATCCCCGTCATCCCCGTTACATCAAAACTGTATATGGTGCTGGATACTGCCTAGAAATGCCCAGCACGACCGCATCAGGAGAAGGAGCAATGTCGGTAGTTGAGTAGGAATATGGTATTTCTCCTAGCAAACAATATGGCACTCCCATCTGCAATTGTTTGGTGAGTGCCTTGAATTTTGCGAAAAGTGGCAAAGTTCGTAGCGAAGCTAACAGACAGAATCCTCTGTCTCGGCAGAGGATTTGTACCATCAAATAACAACAACCCAAACTTCACTTGCACCCAAGTCGTTTGTCTTCTGCAAGTTTCACATCTAAATCTTTTTTTGATATTTCTTGCGAACCACAACGTAGAATCCTAGTAAGGACAATCCAGCAACAATCCCCGGTTCGGGCACTTTTACGGCAGGTGGAACAACAGTTATCCTGCCGTAAATTGCTGCTGTGGTTTTTGCACCTTCTTTAACACGAAATTCTTTGGCGCTTGTCGAGCTACCGTCTTCTATAAATCCAGTCAATTCTAAGGTATACTGCTTACCACTATAGCTAAAACTGCGGTTGGCAAATGCTGGTGTCGGGAATACGTAGTCGGCATTTGCTATGTCGGAGATGGGAATTTTCGGGTCGTTTGGTGTATTTATCAGGTTAAAATTGAAATCAAAATCTTCTGCAATTTTCGCAGGGTTTTGGAACGATAAGCGCAAATTTAGCGGTACTTTCTCAACGTTAGTATATAAAGGCACTGTACCGTTGTAGTAGCTTAAGTCTCCGATTTTAAATAGAGAGTTAAAGTCAGATGCAAATGATGTTCCCTGAAAAATCAGGCTATTAGAGGGAGTCCCAAATCTGGGGATATTAGGAACTGACAATCCCCATTCAAAAGTATTTGTTCCCACCCCTTTATATATGGGATTGGTATTAAAACTACCAGGATCGGGTTTTCCCCATGTTCCGCTAGAGTCACCTGAAAAGATTAATGCTTTGGCTTGATTTGAGAAACCAAGTGCTGCAACAGCAGTAATCGCAAATGCAGATAAGGTAATACCGAAAACAGGACTTAGTTTCATCGCGATCGCATTTAACCCCATATTAGGAGTTTTTCTTTTTAAGAGATAACTTATCCACGTTAGTAAAAATACGGAGGAGTTGCCAACCTTTAACTGTGTTGTTCATAAAATCTTTATATTAGCTTTGTAAATCCTTATCACAATCACTTGTCATCGAAGACAATTGTTACCGAAAAATTGGGTATAAAGCCCCTAATTCCTGGTTAGGCTTTTCAAATAAGCACGCTTGTATAAATAATAATCAGTGGTTTTGGGATTGATTGAGTTATGACTTTGATATTGAGGAGCTTTTAAAAGATTAATCCGACAATTTCAAAGTTCAAAATAACAGGTTATTCAAATTAAAGTAAATGTATACACTTAGAATTTACTAGCTTTTTTAATAACTTAATTAGGTTGGTATTCTTTTCTTCGAGTTATACGCATAACGTAGGTATAAATAAATACTTTTACTAATTTTCAACCTTCACTTAAAAATTAGCGGATTTAGCTGAACCAGGTTTTATCCCCACGTCTCACTTTTAGGAGCGTGGGATGTGGTGCGATCTAAACCAATTAAATGCAGAAATGCAGCCTATAAAAACGACAAACTTTTAGAATGTCTTCATAGAAGAGTCACTGAGAAGCCCACACTGATGCAAGCATACAGTGTGGGAGCATGTCACAATCACCAAATTGTAGAATTAGGGAGCCAGAGCGTTACCGCGAAGTAAACTGCCAATTGTCTTAGCAGTAATCTTGAGTTGGGTAATGGGGTTTGCGGGTACAACTGTTTTGTACAGATAGCTATCAAAAGTCAGCTTTTGAACATCAAGGTCAGAACACATTTCCACAAACGCTTCACGGGTAGCATCGGAGCGGTAGAAAACGCTTTGGAGGATATCGAGAACTTTATAAGTTAAGCCGTACTTCTTATCCCAGCGCTTCAGATAGATTTTGAGGTCGCCTTCGGTAGGGATTGTTGTACCAGCATTCGACATTTCGACGATGGTTTCTGCACACATACGTCCCGACTTCGCAGCAAAGTAAATACCTTCACCCGAAGACTTAGTGACATAACCAGCAGCATCACCAACCAAAGCTACACGTCCAACTACCCGACGAGGACGTGGGTGTTCGGGGATAGGGTGAGCTTCCACCTTGATGATTTGCCCACCTTCGAGTTTGTGTGCTGCACGGGCGCGAATACCAGCTTGTAGCTGTTTAATGCTAGCTTTGTTAATAGACATCGTGCCAGTTCCGACAGCAACGTGGTCGTATTTCGGGAATACCCAAGCGTAGAAATCGGTAGAAACGTCATCACCGACGTACATTTCCGCCAAATCGTTATAGTACGCCATTTTTTCTTCGGGAATGCGAATCCGCTCTTGGAATGCGATCGCATAGTTATAATCTCCCGCATCGATTTCTTTAGCAATACGAGAATTAGCACCATCAGCCCCAATAATCGCATCAACCTTTAAGGTTTTAGCAATACCCTGTGCCCCACCTTCGTTGTGGTCAACATAATGAATGGTATAAGGGTCTGTATTATTGCCGGGAATATCTAGTTTATGAACAGTGGCATTTATTAAAATTGCGCCTAATTTAGCCGCACGATTTCGCAAGAAACTATCTAGCACTTCGCGACGGCACATTCCAATATATTCATCTTCATTTATCAGATTGATATCAACCTCGCGGTTCGAGGGAGAAATCATTTTCATTTTCCGCACCCTGCGATCGATAATATCCGCAGGCAGGTCAAATTCGCTGACCATACATAACGGAATTGCGCCACCACAAGGTTTGGCATTATCTAATTTGCGCTCAAACAAATAGGTTTCAATACCAGCTTTTGCCAAAACTTCAGCAGCAGACGAACCAGCTGGACCTGAGCCAACAACAGCAACCCGGAGTGTCAAAGGTCTTCCCCCATTTTTGATTTATCAACGAGAGCATCGTACCACGGACTTTTGCCTGATTTCCCAGCAAACCCCCAGTATTTCAGTTAATCTCAATATTCCTTAACTTTTCGATACATTTTGGTGAGTTTTGGTAGGTCTAAGAGGGTGTTTATAAAATAATTCTTAAGCTCCAGAATAGGCAATAAATAAATCTTGTAGCGTCAATAAGACGAAGTTCAGTAGCAATAACTGGATATTTTGCCTCCTGAATTCTGACTATTTTTTTATCTATTCAGGCATTTTTTAGCTGAGTGTTGAATATAAATGTATAAATTCCGATATCTGTTTTTGAGTTGCAGTCAATTCTAATAGGTGCTTGCTGTTGTAGTAGTGAGAGGTTTAATAACTTAATTTTTGGTGCTAATGAAGTATGATTTTTAGTTGATTTTTTAGCTGTTTTGAGTATCAACCAGATGTAACTTAGAATTTGAGAATTTTTTTTGCGATCGCGAGAAAATTCTATTTCTTTCGTTGAGATTTCAGGGTCACTATAGGGAATAATTAATTTAGCTCTATTAAAAATACTTCCCGCAGGTAAAAGGCAATAAAATGGATTTATTCCCTGATAATTACCCCTCAGCAAGCAGAACAAGAAGGTTAGTTGCTAATCTGCAAAATTGCTTGTCAAGACTTAGCATACCAGCCAAGATTCGACTTGGTTATGCTTTGACTTTGGGTATTGCTTTATCGGGGACGATTATAGGAATTTCTATTGGGGAAATATATCAAAAGCATTCGCAAGATTTAATCAAGGATGCACTCGAAGAGAATGAGCTGCTTTATGAGTTCACAACAGATTTTTTAGAGGCTAAAAACTTAGAACAAGAACTTGTCTTTTTCTTAGATAAGCCAGAACAATTTAGACAAAAGTACACATTATTTCTCACGGAAGTCAAAGATTTAGAAGATTCTTGGGAAAAGATTAAAAGTTCTTATGCAAATCCAGAAATAGAAGAAAGTTCTGAAGAAATAAAAGCTTTTGAAGAAATTACCAAGGAGTATAATAGCTTAATTACAGTCTATTTTCAAGAATCTCGAAAAATATACAAACAACTTGAAAATCAAAATCTTACACCATCAGAAATTATCCAAATTCGCCAACAACTTTTTGATTTTAACAGCAGCAAGTTAGCTACCAAAATTGTAGATATTATCAAAACTATAAAAGAATTAACAGATATTATTAGTGAGGAAGTTAATGAAGCAGAAGCTGCTCTGATTACTTTTTCTTGGATTAGATTAGCGATAATTGCTGTAAGTATTTCTATTTCGGTAATACTTGCTTTAAGCATTACACACTACATGATTATAAATATCTCTCGTCCTCTAAAAGAAGTGACAAAAGTTGCCAAACAGATTAGCCAAGAATCGAATTTTGAGTTGCAAGTACCAGTCACAACTAGTGATGAAGTGGGAGTTTTAGCTGAAAGTTTTAATGAAATGATTGCTAAGATTAAAGAGTTATTAATAGAACAACTGCAATCTCAGAAAAAATTAGAATTTTACAATCATACATTAGAAAAACAAGTTCAAGAAAGAACAGAAGAATTGCGAGATAAAAATATTTATTTACAGCAAACTTTGTCAGAACTTAAAAATACCCAATATCAAATGATTCAAAGCGAGAAAATGTCCAGTTTGGGTCACTTAGTTGCTGGAGTTGCCCATGAGATTAATAATCCTGTCAGTTTTATTTCTGGTAATTTAGTTCCTGCTTCTGAGTATACCCATGATTTGTTAGAGTTGATTAAACTGTACCAACAAGTTTATACTCAACCAGAAGATATAATTCAAAAGCGTATTCAAAAAATAGATTTAGAATACCTAATAAAAGATTTACCGCAAGTCATAGAATCAATGAAAGTAGGTGCAGAACGGATTCAAGAAATTGTGAAATCACTGCGAAATTTTTCCCGTCTTGATGAAGCAGAATATAAAGAAGCTCATATCCATGAAGGTATTGATGGCACTTTAATGATTTTAAATCATCGTTTAAAGGCAAATGGAGAACGTCCGGCAATTCAGGTAATTAAGGAGTATGGTTCACTCCCCATAGTTACTTGTTATCCTGGACAATTAAACCAAGTATTTATGAATATCCTCAGTAATGCTATTGATGCACTTGAAGAATATAATCAAAAACGTACAAAAGAAGAAATTAAATCCAATCCCAGTCAAATTAAAATTTATACCCAGAAAATTAAGCATAATTGGATTAAAATTGGGATTCAGGATAATGCTGGTGGAATTCCCGAAAAATTAATATCTAAGTTATTTGACCCATTTTTCACAACAAAACCTGTGGGAAAGGGAACAGGTTTAGGTTTATCGATTAGTTACCAAATCATTGTCGAAAAACATGGTGGTAGATTATTTTGTAATTCTCAACTGGGTGAAGGAACTGAGTTTATAATTGAAATTCCGGTGAAACATTAATATTTTTATATAGAATCCGGTTTGCTTTTTTTAATTCAGTATTTATAGCCTAATAAAACCTAAATTTGGTGGAGATTGCCCACTCTACATAGACAATATTCTAAGTGAATGTAGAGCAAGCTTTAGGAGACAAAATTTATAAATTTTGCTTTGTATATCTAGAAAATAGAATTAGATAATCGTGATTTATTTCCTGGAATTTGAATTTTCAAAACAGTACCTTGAGTACATTGACTAATATGGGATAAAAGTCCGTAAATAAACACTGCCACTCCTAGCATTTCCAAAGATTCTTCTAAAGTAACCACAAGTAGATATGGATAAGAACTAAAATCTCTATGATTACTAATTATATAACCACCTACTAATTCACAACCAATGGCACCACTTATATAAATGAAACCAGCTAATAAAAAATGACGACGAGTTTTTTGAGGGAGATTAATAATAAATCTCAAAAATATGAGTAAGAAAAACAAGACACCAATACCACCAGGAATAACCCAAGCAAAGTAAAGAAAACCTTTTGCGTTTAGTGCTGTCTGGAGTGGAGCAATCATTCTTTCATGCAGACTAGTTAGTTCATCGAAAGCTAGAAAAGCAAAGATAATTGATAATCCTCTCCAGTAAGCAGTATATAAGTCATCTTTTTCCTTTTTGATAGAAGCAATGGCAAAGAGAATAATTGAACAAAATAATAATGTTAAAGCTGAATATATGCTGGGAAAGTTCAATTCAAAATCCAAGTTGAATAATCCAACTAAACTATCCCGTAGAGGGAACTTAGGAGTAAATCGCTTAATTAGCTGTGTTATCAGATGAGCAGAAGTAAGAAAACCTATAATTCTCAAAATTATTTGGAAAACACTTTTAGCGGAGAGAACTATATTAAAATTATTAGAATTGACACTTTCTTGTGGTTCTAAGTTGTTATTCTTGACGGCTGAAAAAATCAAATGTTTTTTGAAATAAATAATTGTTTCTGCTTTAACTAAACCTTGTGCTATTATTATTTCCTCAAGATTTTTCCCAGTTACCTGCTGTTGCTGTTTTGCATATTGCAACTGCTCTTTTTCAATCAGTCCTGCATTTATTAAGCATTCTATAAGCTGTTTATTTATGTTGTTCTCTGTCCCGCTCATTAAGCTTTTACCTGTCAGTTAATTCAGTTAATATGGATAAAGTAGATGTGATTCAAAAAAGATGAATTAAGTTAACTCCGTTTTTAAATAATCAATAAATAACCTGATATTAACTTAAGTTTAACCTGGTTGGTATAAAAAGATGAGAAATTTCTCATCTAAATTTTATTAAGTGAGTTCGACAAATGTGAAGCGCTAGAATCTTTGTTAATCAAAGGTTTTGAAACTAAGGCTCAAGTCGAATCCAATAATCAGTTGACATACCTCCTCGTCCTGAAGGAGCGAGGATTCCTTAACGTCGCACCAAATTCCCTAAAATTTAGGATTTAGCCAGAATTGCTTCTTGTTTGGGTAATACCAATACTTCTGACGGATCGTAGCCTAGCTGTTGAGTAATCCGTTCCCTGGCTAAAACACGATACTCCCAAAAATGTTCTCCAGCAGCGCACAAACCTAAATACATGTTGAGAACTTGAGGTTTATGTCGCAAAATTATCCATAGCTGTTGCCAAAACTGCCAGCGAATCTCCTGTCTGCGTAAACCCTGATGCCAAATAACCTGAGCAACAAGTCTCAATCCTTTACCCAAGGGAAATTGCATCGTTTGTTTTTGTCCTTTTTTGATTGAACCAATTTTCAGACATTGCTCAAAACTGCGTCTGAGATAGTTTGCAGGTTCATACATCATCCACAACCCCTCAACGTACTCTTTAGCAATTTCAGCAATGGGACGGGTAGGTGCAAAATTCATTAGGGTATTCTGATCTCCTGTGGGATGGTTGATGCTGTCGAATAAACGTTGTTCTACCTTGAGACGGTTCCATAAAGCTGTGTTGGGTAGAGCTTGGAGAATACCTAGCATGGGTTGAGGAATATTGGTTTGTTCTACAAAAGCTTGAATCCGTTCTCCAGCACCAGAGCGCTCTCCATCAAAGCCAAGAATGAACCCTGCATAGATAGACATACCAGCTTTATTGATTTTGTCACAAGCTTCGACGAGGGGATGACGAGTATTTTGGTGTTTGCGTGTGACTTCTAGGCTATCTCGATCGGGGGTTTCAATACCGAGAAACACAGCATAAAAACCTGCTTCATGCATTAGTTCGAGCAGTTCATCGTCTTCTGCCAAATTTACCGAAGCTTCTGTGATGAAGGTAAATGGATAGTTGTGCTGCTGCATCCAAGGAATCAATTCTCTAAGAAAGCGTTTGACATTACGTTGATTGCCAATAAAGTTGTCGTCTACGATGAAGAGTGAACCTCGCCAACCTAAATCATAGAGAGTTTGCAATTCTGCTAAACTTTGACTTGGTTCTTTGGTGCGTGGTTTGCGACCATAAAGCGAGATGATATCGCAAAATTCGCAGTTGAAAGGACAACCACGAGAAAATTGCATTGCCATCATCAAATAGGCATCGCGTTTAAGTAAATCAAACCGTGGTATGGGACTAAGGGTGACATCAGGTTTTTCAATGGAGCGAAAAATGCCTTGGGTTTGACCTTGATTGAGTGCTGCTAAAAACTGCGGAATTGTTAACTCTCCCTCATCCAAAATCAGATAATTGGCTCCAGAATCGAGTGCATCTTGTGGTACAGAGGTGGGGTAGGGACCACCAACCGCGACTTTTTTGCCTAAACGCACTGCTTTTTGAATTAAGGCATGAAAATCGGGCTTCTGCACCAGCATGGCGGAAAGAATTACTAAGTCGCACCACTCCCAATCAGCCTCAGTTTCTACGTTAACATTGCGATCGCAAAATCTAATTTCCCAATCTTGCGGCAGGAGTGCTGCAACTGTAATGATTCCCAATGGAGGTATGACAGCTTTGAGTCCAGCGATTTTCATGAAGCGATCGTATGACCAAAAAGACTGAGGGAATTTTGGGTAGAGCAATAAAGCTTTCATGTTAAGTTCCTTAGTGTCGTTTTAGGTACACTCTGGTATAAGCGAATGTATTTAATTGAGTTTTAATTAATACGCATTAGCCTATCTCAGCCTTAAGAACTATATCTCAGCCTTTAGAGTGATATTTCAACTATGCTAAGGAATTTTCGGCATTTTCCTGATAAATTGTGAGGATGGGCGAGAATAGCCAGCTATCCTGATAATTTACTTCTTGGTGTACCCTAATTACGATCGCCGCACAAATGGCAATAAGTCTTGTAATATGGTTTCGTGGTAATGTTCCTGTGGGTAATGTCCGACGTTGTTTAGTCGTACTAACTCCCTGTTTGGTGTGGTTTTAGCGAATTTTTCTGCCATTTCGACAGGCAACCAAGGGTCAATTACTCCCCATTGAATTAATACGGGTTCTTGCCATGTTTGGAAACCAGTTTCGATTTCATTCATGGCTTGTTCGAGTTGTAAATTACGAATTGTCGCTAGTAAAGCTCGTCCCGAAGATGATGATTTTAAAAAGGGTTTGCGATAAATATCTAAATCCTTATCTTCAATTCGATAACGGGCACCACCTTCTAGGGTTCTATCCACAAGTAAAGGGTCTTGAACCATCATTTCACCTGCTAAAGGTAGACCCATTTGTTTAATTTTCCAGGGTACTTTTGCAGTGGTGGAAATTGGTGTATTTAAGATTGAGATATTCGCGATTTGTTCGGGATGACGTAAAGCATATTGTAACCCGACTGAACCGAGATAGCCCTGAACCACTAAGGAAAATTTTTGAATTTCTAAAGCTTGAATAAATTTTTCTAGTGCATTAATAAAGGCATCAGAATTGTAAGCAAAATCGCGTTTTTCGGGTTTAGAAGAAAAACCATAACCAATCCAATCGGGTGCGATCGCATGATTTCCTTGTTTCGATAAAGCTGGCAAAATATTTCGCCAACTGTAACTTTGAGATACTATGCCGTGAAGTAAAATTACTGGTAATAAATCGCTGCGACCGATGGGTTCAGATTCACGATAAAACCATTCTAATGAGTCGATTTTGATATTTTTTTCGAGAACTGCCATTTTTATTGGTTGTTTGTTAATTTGCTATTTAAAAAATACTTGTTTATTTAACCGCCAAGTACGCCAAATACGCCAAGTAATAAAATAGGGGGATTGGATGTAGCAAGAATTATGAGTTATTCAAAATCATCTCACGAATTGCGATCGCAGTTGCAGGTGCAAGTAAAACACCGTTGCGATAATGCCCTGTGGCAAGGAGAATATGACTAAATCCTGGTAATTTTTCAATTATTGGTGCGGGACGATTTTCGGGACGGGGACGTAAACCCGACCAAGTACGGGTAATTGTGGCATTTGCAAGTTCGGGACAGTAGGATATTGCTTGTTGTTTGACTGTTTCCAATAATTCTGCATTCGGGGGTAATGAGTTTCCTTCTGGGTTAGGAAATTCTACCGTCGCACCTACCCAATAGTCGGTAGTGGGGACAATTCCGATACCGCAAGGAACTATATGCACGTCGTTACCTGTTAACGCTGGTTGAAATTCCTGATTTCCTAAAGCATGTCCGACATGGAAATGTATCGCTTGTCCCAATACCGGACGAATATCAACTTTTTGCTGCAATTCACGAGTTAAATCTGTTGAACCAAGTCCGGCTGCAATAATAAACTTGTCTGCGGTAATTTTCCCATCACTAGTTGCAATTCCTGTTTTTTCCCCCTGGGTATTTGGAGATGCAATTAATCCCGATACTTGCACACCAAATTTAAAATTTACACCATTTAGGATTGCTGCATCAACCAAAGCCAATGTTAGGGTTGTCGGGTCGATTTGTCGGTCTTGAGGCGAGTATACAGCACCGACGAACTTTTCAATATTTACTTGGGGACAAACTTGTTGGAGTTGATTCCGATCCCAAACTTCCAACTGCCAACCCTGGGAATGACGAATTTTAGCTAGATTTTCCCAACCAGTTAAATCATCTCCATCCAAACATAAACTCAGGATGCCTTGACGATTGCAAGGAATTTTCCGTCCCGATGCAGATTCTAGCTTGGGAATCCATTCCTCATAAGTCTCAATACTCGTCTGTCGCATCCTCCAAGCCTTGCCTTTGACCTTGTGGCTGATAATTGCCATTAATACCCCTAAAGCTGCCCCTGTAGAAGCTTGTGCAGGTGGTTTTTGGTCAATGACTGTAACCTTTAATCCTTCAACTTGGCTTAGTTCGTATGCGATCGCAGCTCCGACGATACCGCATCCAATCACGACTATATGCATTTATTTTTGGGAATGGGGGATGGGGGATTGGGTATGGGGGATTGGGTATGGGGGATTGGGCATAAAGACATGAGTAATAAAGATTTGAAAGAGAAAATAAAAACAAAATCTCCATAAATTTCATTTTAGGAACTTTAAAGCCTTTTATTGTTCTTTCTTGTGCCCTTCGGCTAGCTCAGGGTATCACCTTCCGACTTTACCTGTACCCATTACCCATTACCCCAATGCCCAATGCCCATTGCCCATTGCCCATTCCCAATTTAATTACCCTTCCTCAGCAGAACTGATGGATTCAGGCAATAATTCCAGGAATTTATCAAAGTCAGCATAAGCAGCAGCAAAATTACTTGCGGCAATTGGTTGATTGCCAGAAGTTGCTGCTTGGTCGATTTTAACCAAATGCTCAAACAAATCACGTGCGACTTTGCGAGCGGCTGGTTGCTCCTTGGGTAGCAGATTGGGGATAATGTAGGTCATGTCCAAACGCGCTTCCGCCATTGGTCCATGTATAAAATTACCAACCTTAATCCAATCTTTTGCACCGATTAACTGTCTGAGTTCGGTAGCGCGATCGCGTACCGCAACGATATCAGTCTTGTATTCATCTATCTTTTGCACTTGTGCTTGTGTGTAGGTTGGAGGTGGTGTCGAAACAGCAGGACCTCCACAACTCATCAAGAATGTTGCCAAAAATACCAGAATTAAGGAAATAAGAGTCCGTTGACGCGCCATAAACAGAGCTTATTTGTTAGCCAATTAACAGTGTCATTTTAGATCGGAGCGTGTTACTTCTCACGATTATTCCTTTCTTATTTTTCCGATGCTCTTGCATTTTCCATTGTTTTTCCCTTTTTCTCTCCCCTTTTCGCCCCACCAACTTCTCTGTGCGTGAGATAAAATCTTAGGAAAAGTTGATTTAACGTTGCCAAAATTAACAACTATTGATAAGCTGAGGCACTAATAAAATAAGCCTTCTAGTGATTTTTCTGTCGTCAAATCAGAAAAAACGCCGACACAAAGCAGGAGTGTTTTCGTGAATGCAGATGAGATGGCAATTAGCCTTGAATTCGCCAGCAAAATAGCCACGGTGGTCAATTTGTTCAAGTCCGAATTTCCAGATGCCAAATCGGACTTAAAGCCTTGGCAAAATGACCCTGACACGCGAGAATTAATCGATCCAGATTCGATAGATATTGGTTTTCATTTTCCTGGTATCAGTCGTTCGTGGCGAAGTCGAAGTTTGCTATTTCAAATTCGCTTATACAAAGACCCCATAACTAATTTACGTCGAGTCATTGGAGTCGAAGTTGCTGGATTTGACCATCTGGGTGAAGCTTGGAGGCTTTCGACGGTGGAAAACTGGAATGTTGTCGGTAGAACCCATCCATCAGAGGAAATAAGCGATCGCATCAAAAATTTTTGTCGTCACATTTTAGAGATATTCAATCAATCTAATAATGCTTAAACAAATTTTTGTGCAAATTCACACATCAAATCTACGCGACCTTTACGTAACATTGCGGGGTCTAAGCGTTCGGTAGTATTACAAGTCATCAGGATAACTAGCCGTTGTTGAATGTGGATTCCCCCTTCATCAATGACACTTTGGTAAAGGGTTCCATCAAGCAAACTCAATATATGCTCGGTCTTGTTATTATACTGGGCAACCTCAGAAGCTCGATTTTGGGCGAGGTTATCAGCTTCATTAATGATGATACAAATACGCTCTAAGTATGTCGGTGGGACAAAATTTGCGATCGCATCATGGTCGAGAATAAAAATTACGTATCCCAAGGGTACTAAAATCTCTTTTGCGACGGCTTGTGTCCACACGGTTTTCCCAGTTCCCGGTTCACCATGTACCAATACAGCAAGTTGGGGCTGATCGAGGATAGTTTGTTGTACCGAATCGGTAAAGCTTTGGATACTATCGGGAAAACTGCGAATGGGAAATTGACTGTGAACCTTACCAACGCGGCTTTGATACCCACTTAACATGACCGCTAAATCGTAGGTAGACTTATTAATTAATGGCGCTAAATTTTTCGCCATCAAACTATAACTGCGTCTGCCGCGATCGTAAGGGTCAATTTGCAACCAAACGTCATATTTTGACCAATAAGCATACACCGTATTGATGACATCAAGACGTTCCCAACTAATAAACTTTTCTACAGGAAAATAAAAGTCACGCTCCGAATAATATTGCGTAATCATGTCAGGACGACCGAGTATTTCCAAGCTTCGCACCACGGTTATTTCTTGGAGACGGTTGAGTACGTAGTCAATGGGAATACTGTTACGACTTACAAACTGAACAATCGGGGTTTCAGTACTCAAAACCTCTTTGTAGCGATGGTCTGGGGTGAGGGGTTCTGGAGTTACGTAATTCCAATACTTTTCAAATTCGCCACGGGTATAGTCTGATGCAACATTTAGTATATTTGCCCACCAAGCATATTGTTTTCGTCCCAAAGCATCAGCATAATAGCTCGCGAGGTTAACACTTTTTTGTGTCAACTCGTGGGTATCATTCTGAAATAACTCCCAGAAATACTTGATATCGAAATCACGTCGTAAAGGTCGCCAACCACTCGAAAGTAAGTTATGACGATTTCTATTTTCGGCGGAACCATCGTTGTTTCTAAAATAATCAAAACTCATATTTCAGACTTGTATCAGACTTTTTATACTAAAAATCGTGTTGCGATGCGGAAATTCTGGAGATAAAAAAGTGTTCCCGTACTATAAACTAATTGCATCAAACTTGCCAGAGCATCCTACTTATCTAATTAAATTAACGGGCAGGATGCCCATTCCACAAGATATGTATCTTATTTAACTGCTAATTCTAAATGTTGTATTTTCATTCCCACTTGCGATCGCTCTTTTAAGTTAACATACCGATTCTACTTTTTGTAGTTTTATTGTAGCACAATAGTAGCATGATTTTTCTCCCTAACAAGGGGAATAATTCCGAAATATTCAGAGGAAAACAGACTTGTGAACCTTGTTGAAACTGATCGATAAGGTTAATCCAAAATTGTATGACCTCGCAGCATCAAATCATCCAGCAAAATCTATGCTATGGTAATAGTACGTGTGCTAAATAATTTTAAGATGATATCTGCATCTGACAATTCTCAATTAATTGCATCATGGCAGCAAATTTTGGCACCCCATAACATGGGTTACAGAATCAAATTGCTCTCGCAATTGCTGACACGCAGGTTTACCGAAAAGCTGGAACCATTTGGACTTACACCTTTCCATTGGTTGGTGTTATGCTGCTTGTGGCAAGATGACGGTTTGCCGACTTCGAGCATTGGTGATAAATTGCAGCAAGTTGGTGGGACTTTGACTGGTGTGATCGATCGCATGGAAGAACGTGGGTTGGTGCGACGAGAACGGGATATTAAGGATCGTAGAATTTGGCGTATTTGGCTAACGGATGCTGGGCTAGAACTTCAGCATATTTTACCTCCCTTGGCTGTCGAATTACGCGAACAAGCTATGCAAGGGGTTTCGGATGGCGATCGCGAATTATTTTCTCAAATTTTGAATCAGGCAATTTCTAATCTCTCTTAATGGGGAAGTTGGCAACCAAAATATCTCTACTTTTTAATGATGCACCTGCTCGTCAGGCTTTTGTGACAGAATTAATTGAAAAACGGGACGATTTGGCAAATGCGATCGCAGTTAATTCGACTATGTTTAATGGTGCAAGGTTAATTGGACCTGCGATTGGTGGTTTGTTGCTGGCACGGGTTAGTGCTGCTTATTGTTTTTTGATTGATGGAGTTTGGAATTATTTGTATTCTAGGTTCAATCTATTTTGCTAGGGAGTTACCAGCGTTAAGAAAGTTAGTGATTCCAATTTACGAACAACGAGGAATATTTAAGCAAAGTAGAAATTAATAGTTAGGAGTTATAGCAATCCCAAATGATTTGTAAAAAAAAGAAAAATGTAGATGACGCGATACATCGCGTCTCGCAGATTCCAAAATTTTCACGACTGATTTAGGAGTTAGGAATTAGGAATTAGGAATTAGGAATTAGGAATTAATTAGGAGTTAGGAGTTAGGAATTAGGAATTAGAATTGCAAAAATATCATTGTTTAATCAGAGAAATAGAGATTTAAAAAATAAATCAAAAATCAAAAATTTAAAACTAAAAGTTTTCTTTCCTCTTCTTATTTTCTCTATGGCAAATATAAATATAGCAAGTCAACCAAGCTCCCCTTCACAAGTTCCGTTTAGGACTTGGATTGGTGTCTTAGCATGTATGTTAGGTGCATTTATGGCGATATTGGATATCCAAATTACTAATGCTTCATTGCAGGATATTCAAGCTAGTTTAGGGGCAAGTTTAGATGAGGGTTCTTGGATTTCTACGTCTTATTTAGTTGCTGAAATTGTGGTAATTCCTCTCACGGGATGGCTGTCACGTGTTTTCTCATTGCGTAGATATCTATTAGTTAATACTGCTTTATTTATTTTATTTTCTATTTGTTGTGCTGGAGCTTGGAATTTAAATTCAATGATAGTTTTCCGTGCTTTACAAGGTTTTGCGGGAGGTGTTTTAATTCCCAGCGCAATGACTGTTGTCCTTACATCCTTACCACCACAAAAACAACCCACAGGATTAGCTGTATTTGGGATTGCCGCAGTTTTTGCCCCTTCGATTAGTTTCACATTAGGAGGTTGGTTAACTGAAAATTTTAGTTGGCATTATAGCTTTTATATTAATGTTTTTCCCGGAATATTAATGTTAGCTGGTGTTTGGTATGGTATCTACCAACAAAAACCACAATTTGAATTACTAAAAAAAGGGGATTGGTGGGGAATAGCTTCAATGGCTATTGGCTTATCTTGTTTACAAATAGTCTTGGAAGAAGGTAGTCGTAAAGATTGGTTTAGTTCTGCATTAATTGTACGTTTGACAGTTATTGCTGTCATCTTTTTAACGATATTTTTATTTATTGAGCTAACAAGAAAACAACCAGTTATTAATTTGAAATTGCTGCGCGATCGCAATTTTGGTTTAGCTAGTATTGTAAATATTTTTTTGGGTGTGGGTTTATATGGTTCAATCTATGTTTTACCTTTATATCTTGCTCAAATTCAAAAATATAATGCGTTACAAATTAGTCAAGTATTGGTTTGGGCAGGTGTCCCGCAATTATTTATTATTCCATTGATTCCTAAGTTAATCCAGCGCATTGATGTACGTTTAATTGTTGCTTTTGGTGTCACTCTGTTTTCAATTAGTGCGTTTATGAATGCTAAATTAACCTATCAAACTGGTTATGACCAATTAATTTGGTCGCAGCTTATTCGAGCAATGGGACAACCATTAATTATTGTTCCTTTAAGTTTAATTGCTACTGTAAGTTTACCACCGACGGAAGCGGGTTCGGCAAGTAGTTTGTTTAATATGATGCGGAATTTAGGAGGTTCAATTGGAATTGCTTCTCTGGCAACTCTGTTAACTAATCGCGAACAATTTCACTCGAATCGATTGGGTGGTTCTGTATCTTTATTTAATCCTGCAACTCAGGAAAGAATTAATCAATTGACTCAATATTTTATGAGTCGTGGTTTTGATTTAAGTACGGCACAAGAACAAGCAATCAAATCTATTGATAGTGTGGTACATCGCGAAGCTTATGTGATGGCTTTTAATGATTGTTTTTATTTTATTGGTGTTGCTTTATTACTGAGTGGAATTGCTATTTTATTTTTTAAGAAAGTTAAACCTAAAGGTGGTGTTAATACGGTTCTGATAAGAAAATTCGCAAACCCAAAATAATTGTAGAGACGCGATAGTGAGCGTCTCCACATTCTCGAAATCACCATGAAAAATCATTAACCGAACCCTATTAAGTATTGAGGTGCGATCGCAATTAATAAATAAATTAATAAATAAATAAAAGCGATCGCACTTGATTACATCAAACGTCCAACTTCGCTACGGGTAGACGCGCAAGTGGATAAAAGTAAGTAGCAAGCTACGCAATGACGAGGGTTTGAGATTTTCGGAATGTATAAATCTTTTTGCACTACCACTTAATGTATTTTCCATTAGGATTTCTGCTAAAATTTCCAAGCCAGATATTAGACATCGACCGAATTTAATTATGCGTTGCCCAGAACCCTTGTAGAGCCGGATTACCCCTACAATTTTGGCGGATTTATTTCTTGGTGTTCCCTAAGAGTAACTTAACCTGTTCTTAAAATTAACCAATTAGAACAATTAATATGACCCCACAAACTCAATAAATGCGGGTTGGCTAACTAACTTCACCTTTTCAGGTAATCTATCAAAACAGATGAGTATTAAACGTCGGGAATTTTTACTTTTAATTGGGGGAAGCGCCAGTGCTGCTGCACTCGGTTCGCTAGTTGGCTGTGAGAGGAAAGTGGCTGTGACACCCCAGGGTGTGACACCTGGAACTCAGTCTGCATTTACTTTTCAACCCATCAAAGGACCAATTCCTCTCTTAACGGATGGATTTAAGTCGGAGCAACAGCAACAAAATTACAATACCTATGAAGTAGTTGATGATTTGGTATTGCCGTCCGGTTTTCAATATCAAGTTATTGCTAGCTGGGGGGATAAAGTCGGCGATTCCCGCTTCGGTTACAACAACGATTATTTGTCTTTTATCCCTATTAGTGATACAGAAGGATATTTATCTGTAAATTTTGAATATATTAGTGCAATTCCCTGGATGCAAACCTATGAGCAGGTAATCGGTAAATCCCTACCATTTAAAGAAATAATACAGGCATTGAAAAAGCAAGCATCGGGAAAAAATGAGATTAATGCTTTTGCTTTAGACGATGAAGACCCAATTAAAGCACAAATTCGGCTTCTTTGTACGGAAGGACTTTTAGACCAGGGATTAGGTATTATTTCGGTTCGCAAAACTGCCGATGGGAAGTGGGAAAGAACAAATTCACCAGCCGATAGGCGGATTAGTGGTATTTCCGGATTGTCAGATGGCAAGTATCTCAAAGCTACAGGTCCGGCTGTGACAGTATTTCGCAAAAAACAGGCACAGGGTTACATCGATAAATTAGGCGATCGCATTATTGGTACTTTTGGTAATTGTGCCGGAGGAACAACACCTTGGGGCACTGTATTGAGTGCCGAGGAAAACTTCCAAGCTCAATTACCTGAACCAGTCTATGCTGATGGTACTTCTTTTGACCCCGGTAAGCGACCCTTTGCTTTGGATGATGAGGAATTTTACGGACAGGGTAATGTATTAGGTTTAGCAGGAAATAAATACGGCTGGATTGTCGAAGTAGACCCCGCCAATCCCCAAGACTACGGCACAAAACACACATGGTTGGGACGTTACCGCCATGAAGCTGTCGGCATACGGGTAGAAACAGGGAAACCATTAGCATTTTATTCCGGGTGCGATCGCCGAGGCGGACATATCTACAAATTTGTCAGCAGCAAAACCATAAGCAATCCCAAAGATAAAGCCAATTCCCAGCTTTTGCAGCAAGGAATGCTTTATGCCGCCAAATTTAACCCCGATGGTACAGGACGCTGGATACCCCTAAAATCAGATACACCAATTGACCCAGATATCCCCAGTAATATTGCTGGTAATTTAATTCGCCTCCCCAAAGGTCCTGTAACCCCAAGCCCAAAAATACCAAAATCACCGATAAAAAGCCCCTGAGAACACTTCCCGACCCCATCCCTGGCGGTAATTTAGAAGTTCGCAAAGATGAGGAAATCACTCAGTATAAACAGAAATTTAAACAACTCAATGACCTGTACACAGGGAATGCTGAAGAAAAACAAGGCGCAATTCTCATAGATGCCCACTATGCTGCCAATGCCGCCGGAGCCACCTGTACAGCTCGTCCTGAAGACACCGAAGTTGCCCCCAATGGCGATTTGTATATCAGCTTTACCTCCGGTTCCCCCGACAAAGAAGGAGGACCCGACCTGGGGGTATTTAAAGGTCCCAAAGGCGAAACCCCCTATGAATATGGTTGGGTAATGCGCCTCACCGAAGACAATAACGACCCTGCCGCTAAAACCTTTCGCTGGCAAATGCTAGCCACAGGAGGCGAACCCGCAGCAGGTGGTTTTGGTTTTGCTAACCCAGATAATTTACTGCTGGATCGGAATGGAAATCTCTGGATGGTGACAGATATGTCTACATCGAAAATGAATAGCCCTGTAAAGAGTCGCACAGGTGATGATGGCAAGCCTGCAAGTATTTCTGGTGTATTTGGCAACAATTCTCTTTGGTATATCCCCACAAGCGGCGACAATGTTGGCAAAGCTTTTCTTTTTGGCATGGGACCGATGGAATGTGAAACCACGGGTCCTTGCTTCACACCAGACGAACAAACTATGTTTTTGGCGATACAGCATCCAGGAGAAGTAAACGGTATTCGTAAAAATCAAGCAACAGAAACTAGGGAATTTCTCGTCACCACCATCACGGGGGAAGAATTTACCCAAATCCGTCAAGTGCCTATCGGTTCCAACTGGCCCAGTAAAGACCCAAATGCACCACCCAAACCTTCAGTGGTTGTTGTGACTAAATCTCCAAAATCACGTTAACCTTCTGGGAGACTTCTCCCCGCTAGCGAGGCTACGGTGTACACACAAGTCTTAAAATTCCACCTAGCACTTGGTTTCGGGTTTTGAGCTTAAATCTCAAAAGCCTGTCATTGCGTAGCTTGCTTCCCGGAGGGTGGAGAAACGACGTACCACTACCCTGCGGGAACCTCTGCGAGGAACGTGGAAGCAAGCTACGCGCAGCGTGTCGCTTTGCGACTCAGCGCCTACCGCGTTCCGTTAGCGTAGCTGCCCTGTTCACCGAAGGTGTTCCCGAAGGGTAAGGGCTAGGTAGCAATCGCATAATCCTGTAGTTTTTGCGATTACTACCCTGCGGGTAGACACGGAGTGGCTTCTGTAAGTACGCGAAGCGCGTAGTTTACTTCTCCGCTTCGGAGTACGTTTCGCTATCGCTGCACTCGTAATGACAGTACAAGTCCTATTTACAAGCGTTTTAAGGTTTATAGAACCTTAAAACCGTCATTACGTAGCTTGCTTCCACGTAGTGGTAAAGATTATGAATTACATGATGGTGTTGTAAAATTAGGACTGTGATTTGTTTGTTTTGGTGCTTTTCCTACTAAAAAAATCTCCCCATTTTTATTTATTACCCACCCCTGTGCTTCGATAATTGGAACTGTTGAAATAGTTGTTTTTTTAGCTTGATGATTGTGAGTTTGTTCTGGGTAATTATCTAAGGATATCCAATCAGCATTGGCTGTATTATTCCTCAGAGAATCCCGTGGGTTAGCTGGTAATCCCCCACGTCCAGTAATGTTAAATTGGCTTTGATTACGCGCTATTTGTTCTTTGCATACTTGGGCTAATTTTGGCTCTGCGGGTTCTTGCGGGAGTTGAATTAATCCGCGACTGGGGTCTACATTTAATGCATTAATATTTATAGTCCCATTTAGAGTGGGATTTGTTTGAGAAATTGCTGTGATATCACTGGTTGTAAATTTAGTTGGGTCTAATTGACTGGGGTCATTATTTCCTAAACTACGTGCTAAATCTTCTCTGCTAAGTTTTTCAATACCAACAATCCCAGCAGCTTTAATTGTTATTTTACCACCGGAACCATTGTATGCGTTTGCCGTAATATCGTTATTCTCGAATTTATTGGCAACTATAAAACTATTAGGACTTTGGATGGTAATATTGCCCCCATCACCATTAGATTGAACTTTACCTCCACTGGTGGAAATTTGACTATTGCGACGCATTAAAAGTAGGTTTTGTAGCTGTAAGCTGATATTTCCACCGTTCCCTAAGTCGGTTTGCGAGATGATTTTTCCTTGGTTTTCTAAGATTAGAGAACGAGCATTTATGATTAAATCCCCTGCTTTACCTAAATTTAGCCGATTTCCCAGATATTTCACTTCTGGACGAATATTCACTTGACTGCTGACAGAAATTTCCGCACCATCACGAACACTTAAATTTTCCGTGTTTATGGTTAATTTTCCCGCATCTCCCGAACCGAGAGTTTCCGCAACTATACTACTGGGTGAATTTGTATCTGATTTTCCAATTAATTCGATGGATGTGGCATTAATTGTCAAATTTCCGGCATTTCCTGTTGCTGGTAGTAATTCCTCTGGACTCACAAGGTTTCCGCTTGATTGTACTGTTATTGTTGCTCCATCTCGAATACTTAATTTACCCGTATTAATAGTGATATCACCAGCATTTCCAGATGCAAAAGTTCCATTTGCGATCGCGCTTAAAATTCCGGCAGTTTTTGATGTATCGCTAATACTGATTATCTCAACAGATGTGGCAGCATTTATTGTTAACTTTCCCCCCATACCTGCACCAATTGTACTATTAACTATTTGTCCACCATCTCGGATGGTTAATTTATTCGCATCAATTGCAATCTCACCACCATTGCTATTACCAGGATTTACGTTTATTAAACCGCTAGCTACTATTTCGATAACATTTCCCCGAACCCGAATATTTCCGCTATTATCTTCACCTATTGTTGTCAAAATCGAGTTGAATCCAAATGTTTCGGAAATCGGAGCAATTTGTTGAATGTTCTGAAAATTACGGACTCTTTCATATCCTAATGTCCAACCGTCGCTAACTGGAATCAAGCTAACTAAGCTTTCACTACCAACACTTCCTAACTCAATTCTTCCCTGGGGTGCTGTTAAATTTCCACCATTTATTTTAATATCACCACCTATAAGCGCTAATGTTTTACCTGGATTAACCTGTAATCCCACTGGTGCATCAATCAAAAAGCTTTTTGCTCCATTAGGACTTGCTTGCGATCTGTTTTCGATGCTGGCTACTGTAGTTCCAAATTGTAAGCCAATTGGAGTACTAATTGTTAGTAATGATTGGTTTGGAGTTTCTATAGTACTAAATTTGCTTTCATCGGCAAAGTTAAGGCTGTTTGCGGTACTAGCTATCAATGAACCACCAATATTTAAAGATGCGTTGTTACCAAAAATAATGCCGTTGGGATTGATGAGAAACAGGTTGGCAATCCCATTTGCACGAATTGTACCGTCAATATTGGAAATGGATTTCCCAGTGACGCGGGTAATTATATTTTGAATGCTGGAGGAGTTATTGAAATAGGCTGTATTTCCTGTTGGTATGGAGAATACGTCAAAACTATGAAATAGATTACTTCCTGCCGTGGTTCCTGCTTCAATTAGTTGAATATTTTTCTGTGTGGTGACACGAGAATTGTTCGGTAAGGTATTATCTGGTGTTACTTGGGCTAAACTTCTGTTTGCAGAAAATATAAGTGTTGTCAATAAATCGATGAAAATAAGAATATTGATTAGAAAAATACTATTTTTGGATATTTTTAATTTATATTTAAAATTTATCATTTGAAATTCGTACCCTTCCAGCTAATTGCGATCGCAGCACTACACCAATGCACAATTAACAAGACTACATTAATTTGGACACAGAAAAAACCGAGTTCCGCAAAGAAACCCGGTTGTGGCAAATTTACCAACTCTTGAAAACTAGTAGTTCAATGACAAGTGTACAATTGTACTAATTTAATGAATTTAAAATAATTGCGAATTGTATTACTAGCATTGAACACAACAACGGCATATCCATGACCAGCAGCAAGATGCTAGCTTAATTTGCGTAGCCGGAATTGCTTTTAATGCACTCTGGACTTCAGTATCAGCAATGGCAGTATTATGCTGCGATCGCATTTGATGCAAATCAAAAAGAACTTCAAAGCTGATAGCTTCTTCTGTTAATCCATGCTTTTCAAAAATATCCTTCATTTGGGAATTATTTATACATTTCATTAATTCCTCCTGGACTTCATATTGCATTTTCTGCAATGGGGTTGCATTCTCTGATAATTTTCCGTCGTTACCATCGCATTGTGGTGTTTGTTCTACATTCATGATTCCTTGACCTCATTAGTTATGTACTATTAACTAGTTTGTTTGGTAAAGCTTTAGGCTTTATTTCTAGTTATGGATTTAGATACAAACCCCCAACAAATCATTCCTGAATTTCTGACCACATTGCTCAAAGCCTTGCAAACCCAGATTACTGCGTTATCTAAAAATCTTTATATTGATGTTTATTTAACTGAAATTCTGCTACATTAGCTTTTATTTCGGCTTTTATTTGGCTATAAGGCAATATTCCCCTAGAATTATTAAAGTAGCGCTAAGAACATAGACCCGTATTTATGCTAAAAAATACTACAAGGTTCATGTTTTTACCTCTGCTTTAATTAAGGAAAGTTTTATGCCATGTCTCAAAAATATCGTCTTAGCAGTTGGTTGTATAAATTTAACCTGTGTTGTAACTCACTCATTCTCATATCATTAACCCAAGCCATATCAGTTAGCGCTGAGGAGATAAATGTTATAGAATCTGGGAAATTATTCAACCAAGCACAAACCCCTGCAAATCCGACTCCGAGACGGGAGACAAAACCACCTTCCACCCAACCTTTACCAGAACAAGCTCCTCCTGCTCCGTTACCACCACCTGAACAACTTTTGACTCCTCCAGTTCCAAATACTTTACCGAGCAATCTGGAGGAAGAACAATCGGATGATATTCCCCAAGCGATCGCAATTAAGAAAATTAAAATAACTGGCAGTACAATCTTTAGTGAGAAAGACTTTGCCAAGATTACAGAACGCTATACAAAGAAACCAGTAAGTTTAGCGGAATTGTTTCAGTTACGTTCCGAAATTACCAAGTTTTATGTTGACAAAGGATACATTACAACTGGGGCATTTATTCCCCCACAGAAGTTAATTGATGGGGTTGTGGAAGTTAGGATAATTGAGGGGGAACTTGAAGAAATTAAGGTGAGTGGTACAGGTAGGTTGAATCCTAATTATGTACGCAGTCGCTTGGCATTAGCGACAAGGAAACCGTTAAATCGGGAGAAATTGCTCGAAGCTTTGCAAGTACTGCAATTGAATCCATTAATTAAAAATTTGTCTGCAGAATTAGCTGCAGGAATTCGTCCGGGTTCGAGTACCCTGGAAGTGACCATACAGGAAGCAAAAACATTTAACGCACAAATAACTTTAGATAATAGTCGTTCCCCTAGTGTGGGCAGTTTTCGCAGACAAGTTCAACTGAGTGAGTCAAATTTGTTGGGGTTGGGGGATAGTATCAGTGCTGCTTATACGAATACTGATGGTAGTAATTCCTATGATTTTAACTATACAGTCCCGATTAATCCCCGTAATGGCACCTTTGCATTCAGTTATGGAACATCTGACAATAATGTGATCGAGCAACCGTTTAACAGACTCGATATCGAATCCAACTCGAATTATTATGAATTTACACTGCGACAACCCGTAATTCAAAAGCCTAATCGAGAACTCGCATTTGGAGTTGCATTAACTAATCGTGAAAGCCAAGCTAGCTTGTTAAATGGGGAAGTTCCCTTTCCTGGTGAAGGTGTAGACAAAAATGGTAGAACTAGTGTCACCGCACTACGGCTTTTTCAAGAATGGACACAACGCAGCAGCAAACAAGTTTTTGCAGTGCGATCGCAATTTAGTATTGGGCTTGATGCATTTAATTCTACAATCAATAATAAGTCTCCTGATAGTAGCTTCTATGCATGGCGAGGACAAGCGCAATGGGTACGTTTACTTGCTCCGGATACTTTACTCTTGATACGGGGTGATTTACAATTTGCTGATAGACCGCTTGTTGCTCTCGAACAATTTGGATTAGGTGGGCAAAGTAGTGTGCGTGGATATCGTCAAGATGCATTACTCACTGATAATGGTTTTTTTGTGAGTAGCGAAGTTCGATTACCACTTTTACGCGATAAGCGATCGCAGACTTTATTACAGATTGTCCCTTTTATCGATGTGGGTACGGTATGGAATCGTAGTAATAGAGCTAATTTGGAAACTAATACTCTATTGTCTACTGGTTTGGGTTTACGTCTGCAATTAAGCGATAAGTTAAATGCACAATTTGATTGGGGAATCCCTTTAATCTCTTTTGATTCGAGGAAAAGTACGTGGCAAGAAAATGGTCTGTATTTTTCTGTTGTTTATACTCCTTTTTAGGTTTTTGTGTGGATAGAATGTAGTAGTTCACGGGTAAATTATGCCTAAATACGGTTCAGTTAACGAAAACCAAGACTTGGATTCGCTTGTTTAACAGAGTATCGCGATCGCGGTATTGGCTCTCAATTACTTTTGCATTTATTCGAGCATCTCAAAAACCGTTATCCTGCAATTTCTCTGAGCGTTTCATTAGAAAATCCTGCGTTGCGATTCTATCAACGCTGGGGATTTGAGATTATTGCTCAATTAGATAATTCGCTGACTATGAAAAAAGAGTTTTACACTATTTAACTCTGATTTCGCAAGTATTCCTCATACTCAATCTGAAATTCTCGTGCTTTTTGAAAATCCACAGAGCGCAACGAAAGCTCTGCAATAACATCATCATTCTTGGTTTGAGCTAAAGCAATAATTCCTGGTTTTCGAGGAATACGAAACTCGTTATGGTCGTGAAAAGTAATCGTGACAATCGTACCTAACGAATTTCCTTTTGTTAACTTGATGTTACTCCACATCCAACGCTGCTGATTTGTTTCTTCTTTATTTCCCCACTCTCTGGATATACTAAAATTTCCAGGAAATCTGGGTTCTGGATACAAATTAACCTGTTTTAGCTGCATGTGAACTGGTCGAAAGAGGAAGTTTAAATAAGCTCCATAAGCCATATCTCCCGCTCGATCAAATGCACGCAGTAATTTATCGTGATGTTTTTCTAGTAATATTTGCCAGTCTTCCTCTATGTGGCTTTCAATATATTTACCAATGGCAAAAATATCATCATTCTTGTTTTCTGCAAAAAATTCTAATAATGATTGCATCGTTGAAAACCTTCTAATTAACTCGGTTCTTAATTGTGACGCATCATAAATGGAAAATATTGTAAAAAAATGACCTCATCTGGACAGCAAATATGACAAGGGTGTGAACCTCGCTGTTTGAGATAGGTTGTGGAACCGCAACCAGCAAAACTGCGGAAGTCGTGAATAAAATGTGCTTGGTCGAAATAACCGCAGTTTAAAGCAATTTCACTCCAATTAACGCATGTTTTTCCTGCCAAAAGAAGAAGAACCAATCGCAAGCGTTGAATACGACAAAATGACTTGGGTGTTAATCCGACGAAATCAGAAAATAATTGCCCAAAATAACGGTTACTAATCCCAATTTTGTTTGTCACCTCGTTAACTGTTGGGATGGTTGACTTTTGAAATTCACGCAATCCAAAATCAACAATTGGATGCGGTTTCGGTGGTTGCATCATCCTGAAAAGAAAACGTTCTAAAACTAGAAAGCGAGTTTTTATTGTGGGAGCTTTTAACAGGTTTTCTCGTAATTGTTCAGCATGAGAATTCCATAATTTCTCCAAAGATATGACTTGGTTGTGTAATTCTTTGGCGGGAATTTGAAAAAATGGAACACTACCACCTGGTTGAAAACGCACACCCATCACCGATATTTGACTGTGGTTGTCGATGATAAGACTTTGTGACTGAATCCCACATAATCTCATGCTGCTAGTGCTACCGCACCGTTCCCGACTCGTTCTGTCGAACAATGGGATAGTATCAGAATCGAGATTTATGACTAATTCCATTGACCCAATTGGTAGCAATTTTACTTGTGATGTAGGTAGGCGATCGCCTTCGCTCGACCAGAAAAATTTGACGAATTGAGATAATGGCGATCGTGGAACATAACTATGATAAATCGTAGTTTTTACCATCTTATTTGAAATATTTTATACTAAAGTTGGCTTTGGGCTATTTCCTGTCGCTAGATATTTTAAAAAGCTTTAGATACCGACAAATGCAAAGGGAAAAGATGTGAGATAATTAACTTGCTAGGGTCAATACCTTCGCCATCGTGAAACGGTTACAGGACACACTTTTAAGCGTAAATTTGTTGAGCAAAGAGCGGCGAAAACTCTTTAAACAGCACAAAGACTATTTTTAAATAAAATACTCCTTTGTTAAAACATCTATCATAGGGAATATCTTGAGGATGACGGATAATAGAACTTCGGAATCGCGATCGCCCAAATATTTGAAAATTTTAAATATCGCTCGTAAATCGGTTGCGATCGCTGCAACTGTGGTTTTGGTTCCGTTGGCTGCGTTAACATTTTTTGTTGTTCCGGCTCCCAATTCCGAAACTGCAACGGAAGTATCGGGGAAACTGAGAAGGATGAGCCAACCTTTATTAAATTCAGACGATTTACAAATCAAGCTAGACGACGGTAAAGTCTATTATGTAAATCGTGCAAATGAAGCCGAATATTTTAATTGGCGACAACTTCGGCAAGATGTACAACAGGGTGATACCCTTCATTTAACGGTTGTCAGACCACTGGCATGGAGAATCGCAAATCCAGAAATACCTCAAAAGTCTCTAGCTGGACTGCCTGTTGCAGGGATTAGAACCGACAGTAAAATATACATGAACCCAGAAATACCAGCGAAGACATGGAAAACCCAGGATATTGCTCAAAATTATTCCATTTTGCTCTTTGTCGCCATCGGTTTGTGTTTTTCTCCAGAAATATCTCGGAGGGTTCAATCTTCTCGCTTTTGCCGATAAATATGGAAATCTTGCAAAAGAGCCATCAATGCCGGAACTACCGTGGGTGTGAGCATGGTGGAAAAGGCTAAACCTCCAGTTAAAGCAATTCCCAAACCTTGGTAAAGTTCCGAACCCTGTCCGGGAAAGATTGCCAGTGGAACCATACCCAAGATGCTGGTACCTGCGGACATGAAAATGGGACGGAGGCGATCGCGGGTGGCATTATAAAGTGATTCGTCGTATTTTTGTCCTTCTTCCTGGAGTTGTAGCACTCGTTCGACAATCAGGATGGCATTATTGACTACGACTCCTGTCAAAATCAGGAATCCCAATCCGGTAATCATATCTAAGGGGACAATGACACCGGGAATCCAGTTGACTACCACCAAACTCAGTAATGCTCCGGTTAACCCCATCGGCACTGTTGCCATAATTACCAGTGGATAGAGAAACGAGCGATACAAAGCGACCAAGAGTAGGTAAGTAATTATTACGGAAAACACAAAGGCAGAAGCAAGCTGTCTGACGGTTTCCGAGAGGCGATCGGCGGAACCCGCTAATTCGACGCGGAATTCGGTTGGTAGTTTGGCTCGTAATGGGGCGAGGATTTGGTTTTCGGTTTGTTCGACCAGTTTACCTAATGGGGCATCGGGGATAAGACTGACGGTGAGGGTGGTGGAGCGCTCTAAATCAACGTGATTGATTACGCCGGGTGCGATCGTTTCCCGGACGGTTGCCACATCGGCGAGTTGGATTTGTCCTCCGGTGGCTGACTGCTGGCTATTTTCGCTTGTTTGGGTTTGGGGGATGCGGGAACTGTACAGGGATAATTGCCGCAATTGTTCGGGTGTTTTTACGAACACATTTTGTAGCTGTACCGTGATGTCGAGTTCTTCTTTCCCATCGACAAATTCCGAAGCAAACCGTCCTCCCAAAGCAGCTTCTACTATCGCTCCCACCTCCGCTTCTGATAGTCCCACTTCGGCGATACGGGCGCGGTTGGGTATAACTTCGAGTTGGGGGGCGCTACCGATGGAGTTGGAGCGAGCGTTGGCAACTCCAGGTAAGGCGGAGATTTCTTTGGTTAATTGTTGCTCTAGGCGATCGAGTTGTTTGAGGTCGGGACCGATAATTTGGACTTCAAAAGATTTACCCGGATCGTCGAAAATGGGGAAGCGAATTGGAAACATAAATTTATAGCCGGGATAGCCAAAGCTGTTGCCTGTGAGGCGTTCTTGCATTTGAGCTAATCCGCTACCCGTTGCATATTCTGGTTTTAAACTAATGCCAATTCCCCGAAATTGGGGAAAGTGAAGAAAAAAGGTGTCGGCAATTTCCGGCTGCTGTTTGAGGAAATTTCTGGCGGGTGTCGATAGTTGCAATGCTTCGGGGACACTGGTGCCGGGAAATGTTTCGGTTAACCAAAACACAAAATTGAGGTTGCCTTCGGGTAAATAATCGGGGGCGGGCAGCAACAAAATACTGGAAACAAGTAATACAACTGGAACCGATAAAAGTACTAATCTGCGTTTGAGGTGATGGGGTCCCAATGCCCAACCCACCGTTGCCAGCAAAAAGCTTTCAAATTTACTTTGTAGTCTTCTAAACAATGCGGAAGTGTGGGCGATCGCTCGCTCCAACCAACTGCGTTCGCGTAGCGGCTCCAAAGGAGCATCGCCTGGGGTGTCTAATTCGCTATCGTTCTCGTCACCCAATTGGAAGGTTTGTCGGGCTTCGGCGGGGTTGAGAAACAAACTCGCCAGCATCGGTAACAGCGTCAAGGAGGCAAACATCGATAAAACTGCCGCAGCAGTAATCGTAATTGCCATATCGATAAATAACTGGGAAACTTCCCCCGTCACCAATACCAAGGGTGCGAATACGGCGACGTTGGCTAGGGTTGCCGCTAGAATTGCCCCACCGACTTCCTGTGTACCGTCGATCGCGGCTTGCAAGCGAGTTTTTCCCTGTTGGATGTGGGTAAAAATGTTTTCGATGACGACGATCGCATTATCCACCACCATCCCCGCCGCAAATCCCAACGCTGCCAAACTGATAATATTCAGCGATCGCCCCAGCACCGCACTGACGACAAACACCACAATCATGGCAATGGGGATGGTAATGGCAACGACAACGACGGTACGCAACGAACCCAAAAACAATAATAAAACGGCGATCGCTAACACCCCACCTGTAATTAAGTCGCCCCGCACATTGGCTACCGACTGGTCGATGTAAGTGCTTTCGTCGTAGGTAATATCAAATTCCACCCCTTCCCCCTGACGGTTAAACTGGGCTTCTAACTTTGCCAAGGCGGCTCGCACCCCCTCCGACACCTGGGGGACATTCGCCCCCACCCGACGGATAATTCCCACCCCCGCCGCAGGTGCATCGTTGAACAGAAACGCACTGTCCTGGAACTTGCGCCCCATTGCCACCTTCGCCACATCCCGCAAATACACCGTTCCGGAATCATCCCGTCGCAACACGAAATTTTCCAACTGCCGGAGTTCCTGCGCTCGGTTGACCGTCCGCACCTGATATTCCCGCTTTCCCAACACCAAGGGACCGCCACGAATATCGCGATTATTGCTTCTGATGGTGTCGGTGAGATTGGTCAAAGTCAAATTTCGATCCGCTAAAGCTTTGGGATCGACCAATACCTCTACTTCCCGCTCCTGACCGCCAAAAATAAAGAACCGACTCGTACCCTCCACCCGCCGCAGCGCTGGTTCTACCACCTCTTCCATCAAATCGCGGTAGTGGTTGGGGTTAGTTTGATAGCCGGGTTTTGGCTTCATTACAATCCACATCATCGGATTGTTGTTGCCACTGGCGACCTGTACATCCGATTCCCCGGCTTCGGCGGGCAATTCTTCCACCTGCTGTAATTTGTTGAGTACGTTCACCAACCTGCCATCCACATCGGTGCCCCATTCAAACTCCATCGTAATGGTGCTAATCCCCGGTAGACTTTGGCTGGTAATTTCCCGAACCCCTTCGATTTCCTCCAACAAATCCTCAATCGGGCGGGTAATTAAATCTTCCACCTCTGGGGGTGCGGCACCGATGTAGGGGGTAGTAATCGTAATTTCCGGGCGATCGCCTCCCGGTTGCAGTTCCAGGGGTAAGCGAAACAGGGCGATGAACCCAAACATCGTCAACAGACAAAATAAAACAAAAGTACCGTGCCGCCAACGGACAGCAGTTGCAATCCAGTTCATGATTTTGTTTGCTGTTTTGTTCCAAAACCTGCACGGGCATTCCCGGCATTAATCCTTCGCTA
>JAAUPE010000058.1 GCA_012034595.1 Calothrix sp. CSU_2_0
GGATTGGGCATTGGGATTGGGATTGGGCATTGGGCGATTGGGATTGGGCATTGGGGATTGGGCATTGGGGATTGGG
Organism: Calothrix sp. CSU_2_0; assembly: GCA_012034595.1. Lineage (GTDB taxonomy): Bacteria > Cyanobacteriota > Cyanobacteriia > Cyanobacteriales > Nostocaceae > Brunnivagina. Next base: position 77 of record JAAUPE010000058.1, read on the forward strand.
AAATGAGTATTTATTAACTCATAACTCATAACTCATAACTCATAACTCCTAACTCCTAACTCCTAACTCATAACTCCTAACTCCTAACTCCTAACTCCTAACTCCTTTTTTCTAAAGGGGTTCCCAGGATGGTTAAATTTAGCGCATGTCCTGCGGTAACTAGATAGACAGCTTGGGAGATATTCGCTAATTTTCTGACTAAATTACCCAGGCGATCGCGAAATTTTCTACCGATGGGATAGGCTGGTATTACTCCCCAGCCTGTCTCCTCAGCGACGAATATTAAATCGGCTGCAACTAATTCCACCGTATCCAAAAAGCTTTGTACAGTTTTTTCCCAATCAATATCTTCTTTTTCCAGGAAATTCGCAACCCAAGTACCTAGAGAATCGACCAAAACACAAGTATCGGGTTTGACATTGGCAAGCATTGCTGAGAGTGCGGTGGGAACTTCCTGCGTCACCCAAGTTGACGGACGACGCTGTTGATGTTGTTGGATGCGGTTTTGCCATTCTTGGTCTGTGGGGTCTAGCAGTGCCGTTGCCACATAAACAACGCTCTTGTTAGACTGTAGTGCTAGATTTTCAGCCCATTCGCTTTTTCCAGAACGTGCTGGACCAGTGATTAATATGACTTTACCCAAAGCTATTTACCTAGTATGTTGAATTTAAAAGAAGTGGCAATTTATAACTTTTTTTGCTGTACGGATAGAAATTCTACCCTTAAATAATTTTAAATATATAGGTAGAAACAGATAAAATGAGCAGCAGTATCTGCCAGCCCTTATTTTTTCTTCCAGTGAAATTCTATTTGATTTTGCATTATTGAACACTATTAGGCACAGCAAACTTTGTGGATAAATCTATGAAACCAGGCATCAGACGCATTGAGGCAACTCTACAAAATTTAGACAATCGCGACAACCGCGATATTACACCTGTGGAGTCGCAAGGTTTTAGTAAAGCACCCCTATCTTTTCAAATTTATACGAATTCCTCTCCAGATACAGATTCTTCTCAAGTATTACCCGAATCGAATACTCAAGAAAATACACAAAACAATCATCAAGAAAATACGCAAGAAAATATATTAACTAAACACGATTCTGTGCCAGCATTTAAGGCAGATGAGAGTGAGGGCAAAACACCGAATTTACCGAAGTTTAAAATTCCTAACTTTACTAGCCATCGTAACGTTGCCAATCCCGCACTCGCTAGCAACTTGCTAATCGAGATTCAACAAATTGTCTCTGGTTGGCAAGTCGAATTGCAAACAATTGTCCGGCAGATCCAAGATATTTATCTTGAAGGTCCAATTGTCAATGGTTGGTTAGAGTCTCAACCCCCAGAACCAGCAAATGAAACACCTACGGAAGCACCTGCCACAGGAACTGCAAAGCTACGTCATGGAGAAGTTGACCAATTAATGAACTATGTAGAAGAAATTTGTGCTACCCAACCTCAAAATACTTCTAAAAATGCCCTCAAAAATGCCAACTCGAAAGAAACATTACGTACGGGTTATCGTTTATGTGGTTTAGATGCTGCGGGAAAAGCCTGGAATCGTCCTTGTCCTCCCGAACAGGTAGCAAGTGTCAGTATGGCGATCGCACGATATCAGAAGTTACGGATATATTTAACCCGTAAGCAAGAATTAGAAACTTATCTGGCACAGTTGTCAGAAACACTGATAATGCTGCACGCACATCTCCAATCTCAGCAAAATCTCCATAAAGCTTAAAGATTTAAAGATTTTTTACGCGAATACTCGGTTGGTATCCAAGTACTTTTTGGTATAGATTAGCTCCAGAGTCGGCAAAATGTTGATAATTAATAATTAATTACCAACAACCAAAAAAATCCTAAATTCCCTATGTCAGATACGCAAATTTCTGCCATTATCTGCACTCACAACCGAGATAACTATTTAGGTGCTGCGATTGATACCTTGCTTGCACAAAAATGTCACGTTGGTTTTGAAGTCGTAGTTGTAGATAATGGGTCAAGCGATCGCACTCGCGAAGTCGTCGAACAGCGACTTGGTGATTCTCGTCTCAAGTACATTTTTGAACCAGTTCTCGGTCTTTCAGTTGCCCGCAATACTGGTGCAAAAGCTGCAAGTGGTCAAATATTTGCATACTTAGATGATGATGCCGAAGCCAGTGAATTTTGGCTGCAAACTCTGCACTCGGCATTTGAGGCAGATTCTAAACTAGCGATCGCAGGTGGAAAAGTCACCCTTTTATATCCCGAAGGAATTGAAGCACCTCGATGGTTAACCCCAAGTTTATCGTCGAATTTAGGTGCATACGATTTGGGTAGTAGTCTTGTCTACATCGAAAACCCCGGTTTAACTCCAAGAGGTTTAAATTATGCGATTCGTCGCAGCTTTTTGGAAGATATTGGTGGATTTGACACAAATCTTGGTCGGATAGGCAAAAATTTATTATCGAACGAAGAACTGCAAATGACCGAAATCGCACTATCGCGAGGATGGCAAGTTGCATATATTCCCGAAGCAGTGGTAGCACACAATGTATCACCTGAACGACTACACCGCAGTTGGTTTTTTAGTCGCGGTTGGTGGCAAGGTATTAGTGAGTGCTATCGCGAACAAGTTGCAGGAAGGGCAGGCATTGGACAGTTGCAACGTGGTGGTGAACGGTTGGTACGTGGATTGTATAAATCATTGCAATATATATCCGATCCAGCTATCAGTTTTGACAATTTAGTATATGCCTACGGTCAAATTGGATATTTAAACGCAGTTATTCAGGGTCTTCTATTTTCAAAAAAGAATAGTTAATGTATTAATGGATATTGGGAAATGGGCATTGGGAAATGGGCATTGGGTATGGAAAATATAACCCATTAACTATTAACTATTAACCATTAACAATTAACCATTAACAATTAACCATTAACCATTAACCATTAACCATTAACCATTAACAAATGATGTCTAATAAAATACCTGTTTCCGTTATCATTCCAGCCAAGAACGAAGAAGCGAATTTACCTGCTTGTTTAGCTAGCGTCCAGCGTGCAGATGAGGTGTTTGTTGTTGATTCTCAAAGTACCGATAGAAGTGCAGAAATCGTCCAAAACTTCGGTGCAAATCTCGTCCAATTTAACTTTAATGGACGCTGGCCTAAAAAGAAAAATTGGTCGTTAGAAAATTTACCATTCCGTAACGAATGGATATTAATTGTTGATTGCGACGAACGCATTACTCCCGAACTTTGGGACGAAATCGCCGCAGCAATTCAAAATTCCGAACACGAAGGTTATTACCTCAATCGTCGTGTATTTTTCTTGGGTAAATGGATTCGTCATGGGGGCAAATATCCCGATTGGAATTTACGTTTATTCAAGCATAAAGTTGGTCGTTACGAAAATCTCAATACTGAAGATATCCGCAATACAGGTGATAACGAAGTTCACGAGCATGTGATTTTACCGGGTAAAGTTGGCTACCTAAAACATGACATGCTCCATGAAGATTTTCGCGATATGTTCCATTGGCTAGAACGTCACAATCGTTATTCAAACTGGGAAGCTCGCGTTTACTACAATATCCTCACTGGTCAAGATAATGATGGGACTATTGGTGCTAGTTTGTTTGGTGATGCAGTTCAACGCAAACGTTTTTTAAAGAAAATTTGGGTGAGATTGCCGTTTAAACCACTTTTACGCTTTATTTTGTTTTACATTATCCAACGTGGGTTTCTGGATGGAAAAGCTGGATATACTTATGGACGTTTATTGAGTCAATATGAATATCAAATCGGTGTTAAATTGTACGAATTACGCAGTTGTAATGGTCAGTTAAATACTGCAAAGAAGACGGAAAAGACGCAACAAAACTTTAAGCAAGAAGCTAGACAAACAGCAGTTTAGTTTTTCCATGAATAGCAATATTCCTGACTTCTCTGAAGTTGGGAATTTGAACTTTTGTTAATAAAAATAATTTAAGAATATTCTATGATTGGCGAATCTATAAACAATTTAAATATAGAAAAAAACAACTTGCAACAAATGGATGTCGAACCTTTTGTAGATTTAAGCAAGTACGACCAATCCTGGTATGACAGGGGAAAGCCTACTTGGTTTGTCTTATTATGGTGGTTTGTTCAATCTGTGACATTCCCATTAACTCTGCATCCTTTGAGTGGTTTGCGTTGTGCAATCCTGCGTCTTTTTGGTGCGCGTATTGGTAAAAATGTTTTAATTAGACCAACAGCCAGATTTACCTATCCTTGGAAAGTGACGATTGGTGACTATAGCTGGATTGGTGATGATGTAGTTTTTTATAGTCTCGACGAAATTAAAATCGGCAATCACTGCGTCATTTCCCAAAAAAGTTATTTGTGTACGGGTAGCCATGATGTAAAAGACCCCGCGTTTGGATTGCAAACTGCCAGTATTAACATTGGTGATGGGGCATGGGTTGCAGCCGATTGTTTTGTTGCACCTGGAGTTACTATAGGTAAAAACTCGGTCATTGGCGCTCGCAGCAGTGTTTTTGGAGACATGCCGCCAGGGCAAATTTGCCGTGGTACTCCTTGCCGTCCCAAGTCTCCGAGAGTGCCTAATAAATAAGAGGTTTCTCAGCAATCTCAATTAAGTCAATTTCCGTAAGTAAGCTGTTCCATGTAGCTTTCAATGTTGTATCTTGGGGATTTTTTCGACGAAGTTCTCCAATTGTGGTTAAAGCTTGGAACCACATGCCATTTTGGGCATAGATATTGGTTTGCTGTTGAGGTGTTGCCATGCGTAGTTGTTGGGTTGCGATCGCATTGAGATTGACTCGATTAATCACACCTTCAACGTAGATGGGTAGTGATTTTTTTTGTTCGCTGCAATATACTTTCAAGAACCAACGATATTGTTTACCAATTGCTAAAGGTGCAATGTTGTTAGGGATACTAATACTTATAATTCCTGGTTTTTCTGGTAAGGAAATTTCTGCTTGATGTATGCTTTCTCCGTTGCTGTCTTGGAGAACAAATTCGGTTGGGTATTTAGAGCTTTTGGTGTAGGGAAGATAGAACCAAAATGTTGGACGTTCTGCGCTGGTTAAACCCCAAACATTTTTAATATTTTCTGTTTCTTCGGTGACGGGTACTAATGCTGTGAGTTTGGGATTCACATCGGGACAATTATCGCGTCTACCACCACCTATCCGACGACCTCCGGGGGCATTTCCGAGTGGTAATATTGGTCTAATGAATTTTATTTGTCCGGTATTAGCAGCTTTTTTGAATATGGGTTTTTTGTAAGTGGGATTTGTCCAATTATTTGTTGGATTTGTAGTTGGATTTGTAGTTGGATTAGTTGTTGCTGGTTTTGCCTGTAATTCTGTTGTTTGAGTCAGTAAACTACAGCAAATGATGGTGGTTAATAAAATGGAATTTGGTGTTGTATTTTGCTTTTTAAAAATATTTTTCATTCAAAAACTCCTATTTTGTATAGGTATTAGGAATAGAGTATTAGAAATGCTTCTATTAAAGAACTTGCAAATCAAAAAATACCTCAATCATATATAAATTTGTCAATATCTTACCAAGATTAAGGGTGGGAATACCCCTACAATTTGGGATATTTTATTTTTTGGTATTCCCTACTTCCTACCACAATTGCTGCACCGATGAACGAAATGGCACTGGGGACAAATGGTATCCAGTAACCTGATATCAACATCCCCAGACTAATAGTGTAGAGCATTCCGGTGGCGGTAATAATTAAAACAAGTAATGACATGGGTTTTCTGTAGAGCTGCCAAGTTAATATACCTCCGGCAAGCGACCAAGATAATATCCAGATAATCTCAATTCCTGGTGTCCACGTCTGTAATAAAGGGCGATCGCTCAGAACTGCATTGAGTATTTGACTGAGCATGTGGGCATGAATTATTACCCCTGGCAATTGCGTATCGGGTTTGCTTCCGTAAGGTGTTGGTAAATAATCTTGCAAATCAGCTTTGGCTGTGACACCAATTAAGATGATTTTATCTTTGAAAGCATCGGGGTTGATTTGTCCCGTCAAGACTTCTCTGAGGGTTACTTTTTGAGCGATCGCATCGGAAATTCGCCAATTTAATAATATTTGACCACCATCTGCATCAATACCTTGATATCCTCCCGTGCGATCGCGCAGGGTATTGAAGGTGGTTTTGGCAATTTTGAGTTTATTATTGACAATCTCAGCTTGTTTAATATTTTCGGATTGGAAGTAGTGAAATGCTAATTGTAAGCTGAGGGAAAATTGTGGACTACATAATGAGTTAGCGTTTTGCCGCATGTACAATAATTGACGACGGATTACACCATCTTTATCTTGAATAAAATCACTAAATCCTAAACGTTCGTTGATAGTATTTTGGGGAATTTCGGATGGTGGAGCAATTCCGTTGCTATTGCTGCTAACATCACTACCTTTGCAAATCGCAACTAAATTTTGAGTTTGTTGAAAACGCTGAATTAATTCCGAATTTTCAGCTTTGAAGTCGCGATAAATATCTAAACCAATTACACGGGGTTGATATTGTTGTAATTTTTTTAAGAGTAAATTTAAGGAATCATCAGATATGGAAGTTCCTTTTAATAATTCACCTCGACGACGTTGTTCTCCTAAATCAGTATCATCGATCGCTACTACTAGGATACGGCTGTCGGGTGATTCGCGCACAAGTACAAATCGCGATCGCATCATTAAATCGAAGCTTTGAAGTTCTGTACTCTCCAATAATCCTAATAACCGCACACCACATACCAAGAGTGCGAGAACAATGCTGGAAATGATTGCGAGTAGTGGTTTAGTTGGTTTCGCTTTGCCTGTGGAGGTGGAAACTATATCGTTTGCAGTTAAATATACTTGTTTTTTTGATGTTAGAGATTCTGGATTATTATTAGTTTCTCTAAAACTATGATTATGTAGCTGCTGCCAAGTTAGGGGAATTTGTGCGGGATTATTGTGACAAATCATTGGCAACCAAGTTGCACAGGGAAATTTATCTTCTAATCCTTGCAATCTTTCCCTCGCTTGACGCACAGATGAAAAAAAAGCTTTCATAATTTGGATTTACAGTTTCTTGCGGTAATAATTTGCTATTGGCAAATTCGCATAAAAAATATTTTAAAAATTCGCTAGCAACCTTATCGGGAACAGGTTCCCGCATAAAAATAATTTCAGGTATTTGTAAATCTGTTAATTCCCGTGCTAATCCTAAACCATCGCAGGAATTAAAAATTGCTAAGTACAAACCATTGTTAACAGCCTTTGCCAAAGCATACCGCAATTCCATCATGCTGAGGCTATCATTTTGATTTAAGAAAATGCGTCCACTTTCATCATCGTGACTCGAACTATGACCAGCAAAAAAGAGAATATCCCAATTATTTTTCCAGAGATAATCATTTAATTCCTGTCTTTGCGGTTCCACTAGGAATGTTACATCTGCATCGGGTAAAGTCTGTAACAACTCTCGATCCGCTTGAGTATCAATACCTTGAGTGCTGCCGAATATAGCTAAAATTTTTACTTTTGTATTGGTTATACGGACTTTATCACTGCGTTCGTAACTAGGAGATGCCAAGGCTATTTCAGCTTTTTTGTAGCGTTCCAACAAATCCCAACTATGCCAAGGCAAACGTTGAAGCAAATTATCTTCCGTTTGTAAAATTACTCTAACTTCATCCGTAACAGCTAGATATTCCAGCCATTTTTCCCGCAAAGGAAGAAAAGACTCAGAGCGCAACCAAGAATTAAAATGCGATCGCAAAGTTCGAGCAGTTTCCTGACAATCTTCGGTAATCGATACATTTGTTACCTGTACCTTATCCGCAGACAAACGAAAAGCATTACCCAAACGTCGATAACTAGATTGCCAATGCTTGTAATATATCGGTAATTTAACTGCTTCCGGCAATCTACCAATAATTTCCACACTCGGCAACTCACCTTCTGTAGCAATTTGCAAAGTAACCTGAAACCCTTGCTCAAAGCTACCATTACCAAATTTGAGAACAACTAACTTACCCATAATTTTTGTTAGTGGTTAGTGGTTAGTGGGTGGTTGTTGTTTATTATGAACAACTAACAATGAACAGTAAACCATTAACGAGTAACAAATAACGATTAAGAATAGACTAAATGACAAAATGCTCCGTAATGCTTGCATCATCCAATCCGACTTTGACACTAAAGCGCTCTCCAATTTCCCCATTGAACTGTAATTGGATGTAGTTATCAGCACTACGTGACTGTGCCTCTAAAAAGACATTGCCCGATTCATCCAAAACTGTCAAGATTATCCCTAATTGTAGGTAAATATGGCTTCCTGTCGGGTGAAGTTGAAGACGGACATTGGTTTTTTGATTTTCGTGAGGAATGATTTCCACAATTAAGATGGCAGGTTGATTGGCAATTTGGATACCTAAGTCGATTACCTTTCCCCGTCGAGTTGTACTCATTGTTTCACCCTCGCGGTTTATCAGTGCTGACTCACTGCTACGAAATAGGTATGAAGGACGATATTCAGACTGACTAAGTATAGATTCGACAGTTTGCCAATCATGCTCTAAAACACCTGCCAACCACTGGCTTAAATTTACCAAAGTTGGAGTATTTATTGGTTCTTTAATTTGTTGTTTAACTTGTTGTTTAATTTGTTTGTATTGTTTGATATATGCAGTCAAAGCTTCTGGAGGTTGCAATTGATTCAATGGTAATTCTTCCGTTTCAACACTCGGAGAAAAGCCCAAAATTTCCGCTTCCAATAAAGATTCATCAATCAGAACTACTATATAAGCTATTCTTTGATTCCATGTTTCCGCAGGGATGTAACAACCTTTGAGAGAAGCGCGTATGGGACGACATTCTAGCCGTCCAACACCGGAAACTTCTAAGTCAGAGACATCCATACATAGCCGTAGTAAAGGGTTCCAACTATCACCAACTTCAAGATTAGTCGCGATACCCATCAAATCTAAGTAGTAATTGACCGTTAGAACAGAAAGGGTATTAAAAAAAACCCGCTCAGATTTTTCGTGGGTTGGTTGCTGTTGGGCAAAAAGTTGTGCAGTGGTACGGGCAGATTCAGAAATTGGCAGCAACAACGAAAAATTTTCTTGCTCGTCAGCAATGCGTGACATGATTTACTCCCTAGTGGTAAATGCTGCTATTGAAATATCATCTAGTCTTAAGAATTTTATGCAAGAATTTTCTAAAATTCTTAAAATTCATCGATTTTAATCTGATAAATAAGACAGAGGATAGATCATCCTAGCTCAAGGGCTACCACTAATGTCAAGATAAGTATAAATAAAAATCATACTTTAGCTAGTAGTCTGTCAAGAACTAATTGACGGTTGTAGAGACAGCGAAGTTGCCGGACAGAATCTTCTGTCCCGGCACATTCGCGTAGCATTGCAACGTCTCTACAGGATTGTGGATGTATACATAACCGTCAAAATAAAATTGACAGACGACTAGTTCACCTGTTTCAGTTTGCGATGGTCGATAGACCACTCCTACGGAGTATCGCGACCAAAAAGATAGTCATACTGCAGTTTGTGTAATTCCCGTATTCGGTTCCGAATTATTTATTTACAGTAAAAATTTGAATATTTTGCTCCCACCATCCGAAATTGTCCTGATTTATGTTGTTGAATTTATTTAGAGCATAAATAAAGTTATCGAGAAACCACTATGTCAGATATTCAACCTACAAATACCTCAAAAGTTAGCAACTACGACATTATCGCTTTTGGGGATGAAGTACCTGGAATATTAGCTTTAGTCAGCGCTGCACGGGAACATTTTCGCCGCACAAATAAATATCCCCGTTCCCTACTACTATTCAAAGGTGACTCACAACTAGGAATTGGTGGTCATTTAGTCCGTGGTGGTTTGTCTTACCTAGACCGTTCCGTTGTACCTACTGATATCCGCAAACAGTATAATTTAGCTACTTACGGCGATGAATCACCCATTTATAAAGAATTTTTGAAACGCACAGGTGTAGTTCAAGTTGGACTTGACCCCAAAAAGGGTGATTTTGTCCTTCGGGAAATGCTCAAAGAAGTTCGTACCGATATTCTCAGCAATGCCGATATCGCATCAGTCACTAAACAAGGACAAAAAAATTACAGCTATTCGTCTGACCAAAGGTGAAACCTACACCGCAAAAATCTTCATTGATTCCACAGTCAATGCCGAACTTGCCCAATTCGCTGGGGTAAAAATGTTGAAAGGGTTTGAAACCTTTGGCTTACCAAACTCCGAACTTTCCGTGACACTGACATTTGAAACCGAAGGTTTGAGCGTCCAAGCATTAAAAAATGTCGAGATGCAACTCATGCAGCGTCTGGCAGATATTAATGATACAGAAGCACAAAACTGGATTAACATCGCAGCTGGTGAAGATAATGAACGCATTGCCGAACTGCGGAAACCTTTTGTCGATAACAAAAACGACCTCAGCAAAATCGCCTTGTATGCAGGTAGCGATTTTATTGACGTTCGCAGTTTTGCCCTTTCAATTGCCTATCACTCATATCGCGGTACTGTACTTTCCCTCGACCAAAGCAGCGCAGTATTAGACAAAGGGAACGTGGCAGTTTTCCCCAACAACAGAATGTCCTGGAATGCCCTCTTATTCGATGTTAATGCCCAACAAGCCGAAACCCTAGCCCGTGGAGATGCCAAACCCACTAGAGAAATGCTCAAAGAAATGGATTTAGTCAGTAAGTGGTTTCAAGGCATTGGAGCTACCGCAGTCAAACCTGCACCTGAATTATACATCCGTCACGCTGGTAACATCACAGGTGTCAACGACCCCCTCACAGGTGCAGAAATGCTCAAAGGTGGCGTTCCCGCAAACGAAGCATTCGGTACATTTGGCTACCACTTTGACATTCGTGGTGGAATTGAAGGGCTTGGTACAAGGGCATCCGCCAAAGGCTTAGGTAACGTTTTATTCTTCAAATTACCAGCACCTTTATTTAACATCGGAATGCAACACGTACTACTACGAGACATTCCCAACCTAGCAGTTATCAGCCCCGCATCCGGATTTGAAGGTTACGCATCCTCCGCAGGACGGATTGTTGAATTTAACTGTGCAGTTGGTCAGGGAATAGGAATAGCAACCGCGATCGCAATTTTAAATAACACAAATCTCAACCAAATATCCAACAAAGAAGTCCGCGATATCCTCGCAAACACCGGCAAACTCTCCAAAATTTACGGACAACCGCGATCGCAACAAGACCAAATTGCCCAACTCGACAACTTCGAGAACACCTTAGCAGCGTAGGACAATATTTTGACGGGCTGGAGAAAATGAAATCAATCAAATTAGTCTGCGGCTCCGTCATTTATTTTAACAACTACAACTCTTCAATTGTTACAAGCTATTTGCTCCCCATACTTCAGACTTAGTGTTTTAACAACAAAATTAAAAACAGGTATTTAGTGATATTTGGTACTTAACTTTATATATACTTAAGTACACTCAAAAATTAGACAAAAAATACCCCATACGGGTACTATTTTATTTTTAATTTATGACTGAAACCACACAAACAACCTTGTTAATTAATCTAAGAGGGCAGTAATTATCAAGAGGTCATCATGTATCAAATGGAGGCAGCAGTCCAAGCGGTAACCCGCAGTTATGACATTATATGTTTTGGGGATGAAGTTCCCGGTATACTCGCTTTAGTTTGTGCGGCAAGGGAATTTTATCGCAGAAAAAATCAATATCCCCGTACTTTACTCTTATTTAAAGGTAATTCTAAATTCGGAATTGGTGGTCATTTAGTCCGTGGTGGTTTAGCATATTTAGACCGTTCCTCAATTCCCGTAGCAATTCAACAAGAACGAAAATTAGATACATTCGGTGATTCACCAGCAATTTACCAAGAATTTTTGAGCAAGTCGCAAGTAGAACAAATCGCGCTCGATCCAAAAAAAGCAGATTTTGCGCTGCGGGAAATGCTGCGAGAAACCCATGCGGATATCCTCAGCAACGTAGAAATAAAATCCGTAGTCCAACAGGGACATAAAATCAGTGGAATTGAATTAACCAAAGGTGAAATTTACTTTGCCAAGCAGTTTATCGACTGTACGGTAAATGCAGAATTGGCACAAGCAACAGTTGGAGTTAGTAAATATAAAGGGTTTGAAACTATAGGTTTGCCAGATTCCGAACTTTCGGTAACTTTGGTATTTGAAACCCAAGGATTAAGTGTTGAAAAACTACAAAATATTGAGTATCAATACCTGAAACGTTTTACGAACCTTGCCGATAAAGAAGCACAAGCATTAGTGAATATTGCTGCGGGAGGTGATGCAAATTATGCCGAACAATTGCGAAAAGACTTAGTTGATAAAAAAGGCTATCTCAAAGCGATCGCAATCGGTAAGGATTATCTCGATATCCGCTCTCCAGCACTTTCCATTGCTTACCATGCATTTCGAGGTACAAAGTTAGATTTAGCAGCGAGTAAGGGTATTTTTAATAATGGGAATGTGGCACTTTTATCTAGTCATCTTCCCATTGAGAGTAGCAATCATCGCATGTCATGGAATGCTTTATTATTTAGCGTTAGTGCGGATGAAGCGGAAATATTAGCACGTGGAAAAGCCCAACCAACACGCAAAATGCTCGATGAAATGCTATTCGTGACAAGTTGGTTGCGATCGCTAGGTGCGGTAGATGTAAAACCTGCGAAGGAGTTATATATTCGCCATGCAGGCAATATTACCAATGTCGTTGAACCATTAACTGGTGCAAAAATGCTTGCTGGTGGAGTTCCAGCAAACGAAGCGTTAGGTACTTTCGGCTATGATTTTGACTTTCGTGGAGCCATTCAAAGTATTATTCAGGGTATGGAAGAGCGTGCTAAAAATAAGAATTTTGGGAATCAAGAGTTTGGGAATAAGGGGTTTGGAAACTTAGCTTTTTTAACACCACCCTTATTTAACATTGGTATTCAACATGCTTTAATCAAATACGTACCGAATTTAGCTGTTGTTGGTTCTTGTTCGGGATTTGAAGGTTACGCTTGTTTACCAGGTCGAATTGTCGAATTTAATTGTGGTGTTGGACAAGGTATAGGGATTGCTGCGGGAATTGCCCTAGCGCAAGACAGAGAAATCAACGAAGTCTCAAACAAAGAAGTACGTGATGTCATGGAAAGTATTGGCATATTACCCCAAATTTATGGCACAACCAACGAAGTTGCAGCAGCCCAATTAGATGATTTTGAACATTCAATCACAGCTTAAGTATCCTGGAAAAAACTTTAAACTCGAAAATTGCTGTATGTAGTTTTCGGAAATGTAAAAGGTTAAATTTGACAATGACATTTTCTCAGGCAGGTAATTAAGTTTACAGAAAGCATAAGTGACTTTCATCGTTATCCTTAGTATCTTGATAACTATCAGCTAACACATAATGTTCAAATCAATCATTACATGTATTCGCTGATAGTTACTTGTGGAGATTTTTATCATGTCTAACGAACTATTTATCGACGTTAGTGAAGAACAACAGCAAATTGTTGCTGGTGGTGGCTTCTTTGATGATGTTTATACCGACTTTGACTTGGATAAAGCTGAATTAATAGTAAATCTTGGTTCAGGTGAAGAAGGTAGCTTTGCCGATCAAGAATTTAGAGTCAAGAAGGTTAAGACCAAAGCTCGTAAAACTCTTAGCTACGATAACTATGACCCCTATTATGGTGGATACGGCGAAGAGTACTAATGAAGGACCAGGCAATTTATCAACAAAGGAATAAATTGCCTAATCACGATAAAAAAGAATTTCAAGTATTAATTGTACAGAATACCTAAGGAACTTTCAACTATGTCTAACGAATTGTTTATCGACGTTAGCGAAGAACAACAGCAAATCGTTGCTGGTGGCGGCTTTTTTGATGATGTTTACACTGACTTTGAATCCGATAAAGCAGAATTAATAGTTAATCTGGGTTCAGGTGAAGAAGGTAGCTTTGCCGATCAAGAATTTAGATTCAAGAAGGTTAAGACCAAAGCTAGCAAATACTTGGAATACGATAAATACGACCCGTACTATGGTGGTGGTGAAGAGTACTAATTAAAAGATTAGGCAATTATTTCGATTGAGGAACTAATTGCCTAGTCGAGATTCTCTAACGACAAAATAGAGCAAAATTAGAATCTTTAATAGAATTTCATTTCTATTCCAAGGGTTTTGTTTGGAGTCAGCTATCAGTTTAATTAGGTTTATAAAAGACCAATTACTCACTGATGCTGACTATTTATTATCTTAATTGATTAGTGATGGCAGTTCAAAAGGATAGGTAACGAACAAAAACCAAGTGTAAGAATATGCCAAAAGAATTTGACGAAGTTGAATCATCCGAAGAGTTAATAAAACCGGATTTATTTGTTGATGTAACAGTAGTCGAACAGGAGATTGCTAGTGGTGGACGTGCTTCTTCACTAGCTGGTGGATACGATTTCTTTTTTGATAAAACAGATGTCATAACTTTTGGTAATAATGAGTCTAATTTATCAGATGGTTCTCGCACCGCTTCTTCTAAGTCTTCGACGGGATATAAAATGTCGAGAATTTCGTTTGGCTTTGGAGGTGGGAAAAAACGTAGAGGTAGGAAATCGAAAAGTTTTGGTAGTTATGATTTCCTAAATATGTTGTTTGCGTTGATGAATATGTAAAAGGTAAAGGAGAATAGAAAATAAGAAATCGGAAAAATTTAAATACAGCAGGGTGTATTTTCATATTCATATAGAGAGATATGTGAATGTCTTTTCTCCATCAGGTTTAAGAGATTAATAAATGTTTAGGACTTACGCAAAGAAACCCGGTGAGTCCAGTTGACGGTGTCGGTTTCCGTCCCGTCAAACTGGCGTAGCTTGCTACTCAAAGAGAAGCCGCTTGCGCGTCTACTCGCGGAGCGAGTACCCGAAGGGTTTCTATGCAAAATCGTTGTTTTGAGACTCCTAACTTCTAAAATTTAGCAAGGTATTTTGAGGATGAGGTACCAATTTGTTCGACAGCATTGCGAAGAAGATTGCGGTGCTGCATGTATTGCCACAGTTGCTAAACATTACGGCAAAACCTTTACACTAAATCACATTCGTGAAGCTGTCGGTACCGGACAATTAGGAACAACCTTATTAGGATTAAAACGAGGTGCGGAAACACTTGGTTTTAATGCTCGTCCAGTGAAAACTTCTTCCGAACTTCTCCACCGTATCAAAGAAGCACCTTTACCTGCAATTATTCACTGGCAAGGTAATCATTGGGTGGTGCTATATGGTCGTAAAGGAAACAAGTGTGTAGTTGTCGATCCTGCGGTTGGAATCCGTTACCTTTCTCTAAAAGATTTGGAACAGGGTTGGACTGATTGGTTAATGTTGCTGTTGCAACCCGATCCGGTGCGTTTTCTTGAGCAGGAGAATGATGAAATTGGCGGCTTTTGGCGATTTTTTAAGCGAGTTTGGGTTTTTCGCGGTATCTTAGCCCAAGCTTTACCAATTAACTTCATTTTGGGTTTATTATCGCTTTCTTCTCCGTTTTTGCTGCAAATTTTAACTGATGATGTACTGGTACGGGGAGATACCAAACTACTAACTACAGTTGCGATCGCGGTTGTGGGGATGAATTTTGTGTCGAAGAGTCTTTCGTTTGTACAATCGAATCTCATCGCACATTTTGCCCAACGTTTACAATTGGGTTTAGTTTTGGAGTTTGGACGGCAAATATTACGCTTACCTCTATCATATTATGAGGCACGTCGCAGTGGTGAAATTGTTAGCCGTTTGCGCGATATTAGTGAAATTAATCAGTTAGTTTCTCAAGTTGTTATTAGTTTACCAAGTCAATTTTTTATTGCTATTGTTTCCTTTGCATTCATGGTTTTTTATAGTTGGAAGTTGACATCTGTGGCGATATGTATTGCTATTGTTATGTCAATATCAACTTTTATATTTCAGCCTAGTTTAAGGCAAAAAACTCGTGACTTATTAATTACAGAAGCTGAAACTCAGGGTGTTTTAGTAGAGACGTTTAAAGGTGCGATGACGCTGAAGACAACGGCAGCAGCACCACAATTTTGGGATGAATTTCAAAGCCGGTTTGGTAAGTTGGCAAATTTAACTTTCCGGACAATTCAAATCGCAATTATTAATAATACTTTTTCTGGCTTTGTGGCTGGTATTGGTAGTGTAATCTTACTTTGGGTCGGTGGAAATTTAGTTATTAACCCCGCAGAACAAATGAGCATTGGTAAGCTATTAGCTTTTAATGCTATGAATGGTAATTTTGTCGGGTTAATTGGTAGTCTAATTGGTTTTGTAGACGAATTTACCCGTGCTAAAACAGCGACAGAACGTTTGACTGAGGTTATCGATACAACTCCAGAAAATGAAGGTGATGGGAAAAAACCATTTGCAAGAATTCCTCACAATGCTGATATTATTTGCAATCAAGTAAATTTCCATTATCCTGGTCGGATCGATTTACTCGAAGATTTTACTACTAACATTCCAGGTGGCAAAGTAATCGCATTAATCGGTAAATCTGGTTGTGGAAAAAGCACCTTAGCCAAGTTGCTCGCAGGACTATATCCACTCAATTCAGGTAATATTCGATTTGGCTATTATAACCTTGAAGATATTTCACTAGATTGCTTGCGGCAGCAGGTTATTTTGGTTCCTCAAGAGGCACACTTTTGGAAGCGTTCAATAGTTGAAAATTTCCGTTTGGGTGCGCCTCATTTATCATTTGAGGACATTGTGAGGGCTTGTCAGATAGCCGAAGCTGATGATTTTATTGGTAAATTTCCTGATAAATATCAAACGGTATTAGGTGAGTTTGGTGCGAACGTTTCTGGTGGACAAAGGCAAAGATTAGCGATTGCGAGAGCAATTGTTACAGACCCTTCAGTTTTAATTTTAGATGAATCGACATCAGGTTTAGACCCTGTGAGTGAAGCACAGGTTTTAGATAAGTTATTACAACATCGTAGTGGTGAAACTACAATTTTAATTTCCCACCGTCCAAAGGTAATTAATCGTGCTGATTGGGTTGTTTATTTAGAGCAAGGTAAGTTGAAATTACAAGGAACATTGGAGGAGTTGCGGCAACAACCTGGTGACCATTTAGATTTTTTAATAAATACAGATAACCCAATTTTAATAAGTAGAGACGACCCGATGGGTCGTCTACAAATTAATTAAAGAATAGAGGAGAGATAATAAGGGAGATAATAAGGGAGATAATAAGGGAGATAATAAGGGAGATAATAAGGGAGATAATAAGGGAGATAATAAGGGAGAGACGACCCACCGGGTCGTCTGTACAACATTAAGAATTAGGAATTAAGAATTAAGAATTAGGAATTAGGAATTAGGAATTAAGAATTAATAATTAATAATTAGGAATTAGGAATTAGGAATTAAGAATTAGGAGTTTTTTGTTCTGAAATAATCATCAATTTAACATTACCAATTAACCATTACCAATTAGCCAAATCATGCTTTTCACTGAAAATAAAACAATTCTACCTCCACTAAATGGTGAGGAATTTTTACCACCCGTTAGTCGTTGGACTTCGATTGCGGGCTTTTTTATATTGGGGAATATTGGAGTTGCGATCGCATTAGCTTCTTCTGTTAAATATAATGTCACTGTTAAGGCAAATGCTGCTGTTCGTCCTGTTGGTGAAGTCAAGGTGGTGCAGTCGGTTGTTGATGGCACTGTCAAAAGTATTTTTGTCAAGGAAAATCAGTCTGTTAAAAAAGGTGATGCGATCGCACGTCTTGATGATTTGGAATCTCGAATCAAAAATAGTCAGCTTGAAGGGAATATTCAAGAGGCAAGATTACAACTTATTCAGGTGGAATCTCAAATCGAATCCCTAGATAATCAAATTGATGCTGAAAAAGAAGTTATTCAACGCACAATTGCTTCTGCACAGGCAGATTTGACTCTCAATCAACGTGATTTTCAAGATCGACAAATTAAAACCCATAGCGAATCAATTGCTGCACAAGCTAATCTCCAGAAAGCTAAAGCAGGTTTGCAAAAAGTTATTGCTGATTTGGAATTTGCTAAAACCGATCGCGATCGCTATAAACAACTAGCTGATATAGGGGTAGTTGGGAAACGGGAGTATGAATTGCGTTTGCGAACTGTGGAACAAGCACAATTGACGGTAAAAACTGAAAAACAAGCTATTGATATTGCTAAAGCGAATTTAAATACTGCTAACACTGGATTAAATCCCAGTAATGCAACGGTTGCAATTGCCAGAGAACGGATTGCTCAAGAATCGGCAAAAGGTGAATCGAGTATAGCTGCATTGATGCGCGATCGCAAAGTATTAGTTCAGCGTCAAATTGAAATTAGAAATCAGATGATGCAAGCACAAAAAGAATTGATGAGAAATAAATTGCAAATCGAAAGTAGTGTAATTCGTGCTACCAGTGATGGTGTAATTCTCAAACTAAATTTGCGAAACCCCGATCAAGTTGTACGTCCTTCGGAACCAATTGCTGAAATTATGCCTCAAAATACACCTTTACTTTTGAAAGCAATGATTCCAGCATCAGATATTAAAAAGGTTGCTATTGGTCAGAAAGTACAATTACGTTTTGATGGCTGTCCTTATCCCGATTATGGGACTCTTTTAGGTAAGGTGGATGCAATTTCTGCTGATGCGATTGCACCTCAAACAAGTAATTCGTCTCGCTCAGTTGCATCTGCTGCACTCCCTGGAATGGGTTATTTTGAAGCTACAATTAAGCCCGATCAAATTTCATTTGGTAATTCCAAATCTGTCTGTAATATTCAAGCTGGAATGGATGCCAAAGCTGACATTATTTCTAAAGAAGAAACACCCATGCAATTTATCTTACGCAGAGCGAGGTTAATTTCAGATATTTAATTATATTGGGAATTGGGAATTGGAAATTGGGAATTGGGGATTGGGAATTATCTTTTTCTCCGTAATTATATTTATTATACAAATTTGGGAAAATAATTATGATTTTGCAGAAAAATTATTTTGTCTTAATTAGATATTTAATTAAATACAAATATACCCTGCTTATGACAGCACTTTGTTTTTATGCTAGAGGAGTTCCTTACTGAACTATTTAATGTGGATACCAAAGATTCTGCATTAGTAATAACTGGGATTATTTTTAGTATGACCATTATCAAATTTGCCATTCTCCATTATAAAAAACAAAAATCCTTACAGTGGTGGTCATACCGTCAATCAATGCGTTTATTTCTCGAAGCAGAAATTATTAGAGATAGTTTATTACAAGATTCTTTTTCAATCCGTCGCAATTTAGAAATGTTGCCAGATGATGAGATGACAATCTCCACTGGGAAAATTAATGAGTGTTTGCAAGCTATCGATCACTTTCACGATTCCCTAGCCAAATTAAGCGATCGCCTTTTTCCCGCTTACCTACCAGATAGTCTACCACTAGCAATTCAATCAACCTTAGAAAACTATCAGCGATCGCATCCAAATCTCGATTTATATCTTGATATTCCCAGCTACTGGTGTAGTGAACCAGCTGAACGCAGTTTGGTTGTCGTTCGTTCGATCGAAGAATTACTCAGAATTTGCATTCCCGATACTACCATACAAACTTTAAATCAAAATTTAAATCAAACTTCAGCTCGTATTCGCTTAAAACAACAGAATAGTCAAGCAGAATTGATCGCACAAATTACTTATAACGATGTACACACACTTTCATTTTATTCAAATCTACCAGAAGCTAGATATTTGTGTGATGCTTTTCAATTTTTAACATATGGGAAATGTTTTTATATTCGGGACAACCTCAGTTTGACTTGGCATCTATCTTGGTAATATTTTCCCAGCTTCTGTATAATTGACATTAACTAACCTTGAATAATATTAAGTAAATATAAATCATTTTTTATTTGCACCACATATTTGTTTAATATATATAAATGGATTCAGAAATCTAGTGAGATTAAATATCTAAACTTAAATATCTCAACGTAAATACATAAACTAAAATTTGTCACTTTTGATATCAGCGATAATACTGTCAAAATATATTACCCCAAAATTCATCTAATTTAAGGGAGTTAAATATGAAACAAGTTTTAGCAGAAAGAACACTAGTAAAGATACTTGTTATTGATGACCATGAATCTGTCTTAAGTGGCACCATCGAAACATTACGAAAACAATATCCAGAAGCAGATATATTTACAGCACAGACAGCAGATGGTGTCGTGAATCTTGTCTCAAAAGCACAGCCAGATTTAGTAGTAATGGATTTATCCATTCCGGAAAAACAAGATGGAATACCACGACCAGAAACAGGCTTACAATTGTTGCGTAACTTGATGCAAAATTACCCAACTTTAAACATAGTCGTACAAACAGCCCATGTTCGCACCTTAGTGCGAATTAGACCAAAAATTGATGCCCATAATGGAGGATTTACCGTTGCAGATAAAAGTCTCTCTAGCCAGCAAATGCTGACAAGGGTAGAGTGGGCATTACAAGGATTGACCCATACCAAAGATATTAAAGGTATGCAGCGTGGATTGGAAGTCAAACCCGAATGGCTAAAAGTCTTGACATTTGCCTTTGATGAAGGATTAACCGATAAAGCGATCGCAGAACGTATGTGTGTAGGAGAACGCATGGTGCGACATTATTGGAGTAAGTTACAGGATGCATTGGATGTCTATCCCGAAGGAGGCAAAAACCCTCGCATCCAAACAGAAATGAGAGCGCGTGAAGAAGGTTTGATTGATTAATAATTAATTCGGTAATAGGCAATGGGCAATTAATTTGGAAATGGGACAATGGGCAATGGGCAATTAATTTGGTAATGGGCAATTAATTTGGTAATGGGTGATTAATTCGGCAATGGGCAATTAATTTGGTAATGGGTGATTAATTCGGCAATGGGCAATTAATTTCGGAAATGGGTAATTAATTCAGCAATGTGTAGAGACGACCCGGTGGGTCGTCTTCTATAAAAAATTATAAAGAAATAAAACAAAAATATGTAATACAAAATACAAAATATAAAATATAAAATATTAAATATTAAATATTAAATATTAAATATGAGAGACGACCCATCGGGTCGTCTGTACGAAAGGGATTGCGAAATTATTCAATGCCCAATTGTAGATTTATGTCCAATAATTTCTGGAAAAAAGTAAAAGAAGAAAGAAGGGTTTGGCAAGTTGGTGTCATACCCGGAACTTTTATTATTATCTTGGTAATGTCTATCCGTTTATTGGGTGGAATGCAATCGCTAGAATGGCTTGCTTTTGATACTTTCCTCAGATATCGTCCTGAAGAACCTATTGACGATCGCATTCTCATTGTTGGGATTAATGAGTCAGATATCCGCACTTTGGGACATTATCCTATATCAGACCAAGAATTATCAAATCTGTTACGTAAAATCAACAGCTACAAACCGCGAGTTATTGGACTTGATATAGTTCGCGATTTGCAAGTGAAACCAGGAAACCAGGAATTGACTGATACTTTTAAACAGATTGAAAATTTAATAGGCATTGAGAAAGTATTACCCGAAAAAATCGCACCTCCCCCTAATTTACCTAAAGAAAAAGTGGGTTTTGCCGACCAAATTATTGACATCGATGGCAAACTTCGTCGCAGTCTATTAGGAACCAGCGTAAATAATGAATATTACTTTTCCCTCACCTTATCTTTAGCTAAAAAATATCTAGCTAAAGAAGGATTTATTCTTGAAAATGGAATAAAAAATCCTGATGCTTTCCGCTTTAAAAAAACCGAATTACCTCTGCTTGTTGCGAATACTGGGGGATATGTACAAGCAGATGCTGGTGGAGCGCAAATTTTACTCAACTATCGTAGTGGACGCGATCGCTTCCCAATTGTATCGCTCAACGATATCAAAAATAACCGAATCAATCCAAATCTGATTCGCGATCGCATTATCATTATTGGCGTAACAGCTCCAAGCGTCAAAGACTTAATTGCTACATCGGTAACAAAATCGAGCCAAGCACCTCCAGGTAGAATGTATGGTGTGGAAGTTCAAGCACATGCAATTAGTCAAATTCTCAGCGCTGTTTTAAATTCCCGTCCTCTAATTACTGCATGGACAGATATACAAGAATATTTGTGGATAATCATTTGGGGAATATTGGGAATAGTACTGGCAAGATTAACCAAATCGCCATTTAAAATATTTCTTGCTGTTGGTATTGCTAGCGGCAGCTTACTTACGATTTGTTATTATTTCATTTTAATTGGCTATTGGGTTCCACTAACACCCGCAATGCTCGTTCTCCTGCTAAATGGGATTGGACTTACAGCTTTGTACCAATACGAACGCTCCGTCAGTGCCAGGATAAATGCCCGTCAAGCCTTGATTGAACGTACTTTTGAAACAATCCACAATGGACCCTTACAAACCCTTGCTAAAGCCTTGAAACGGGTTCGCGATTTACCACAATTTTCACTAAATCCTCAACAGATTAATGACATCCCCCCTACGGAAGAATTGCTCAAGGAACTAGAAAAAGACTTAGAAAAATTAAATTGTGAATTGCGAGGAATATATGAATTTTTACAACAAGAACCTTTCGCTCAAGACAGTACATTATATTTAGATAGAGATTTATTACTAAATTTAGAAGACCCAATTCATGAAGTCTTATTTCAAGTTTATAATCGCACTTTAGAGCGTGATTTTCCGTGTTTTAAAACCCTGCGGGTAAATATTCGTTCATTTGAACCTATCAATGATAATAATTTGAGTATCGAACAAAAACTAGGATTATGTCGCTTTTTAGAAGAAGCTTTATGTAACGTTGGCAAACACGCAACTGGAGTTACAAAGCTGGAAGTAACATGTATCCCTGAGAAAAATTTTTATATTATGAGCATTATTGATGATGGTTTTCCAAGCAATTCATTACATGAAGGTAGGGGAACATCACAATGTCTAAATATTGCTAAACTTCTCAAAGGAAAATTTCAGCGATCGCATATTTTACCTCACGGAACAATGTGTAAATTATCTTGGAAAATCAAAAGAAAATCTTGGTTTTTTTAGTATTTTTTTTTGAAATGTAAATATTAAATTATCATTAAATATTCAGAAAATCATAAATTATCAAGTGTTACAGAATTGATACAAGTCAATGTCGATTTCTGAAATTTACATTACCAGAATGGGTAGTGATATCAAGCAATTTTATACATACATTTATTAGTAAATAAACATAGCCGCACCCAAATGAATATAGACATATGCAAAACATAAAAATGTAGAGACGCGATACATTGCGTCTCGCAGAGTCCAAAATTTTCACGACTGATTTGGACTGCCATAGTGCATAAAACCTGTTGATGTCTCTGTAATTAAAAATAGGCATAAGTCATCAGTGCATTGCCAAAGGAGAAAAGATTATGGCTCGGATCGAAAGGCAGCACCAATTTATACAGGCAAAACTTTTTATAAGTTTAATTTTGGGCATAGCCTTATTTTTATCATCAACTGCTATACTCCATCAAAGCGACTCTGCGATCGCAGCATACAAACGACCACGCAACCAGAAACCTCCCAGCACTTATACAGACTCATCGGGAGTGCGAGGGATTTGCGAGGGAATCAGCGAGCGATCGCTAACTTTACTAGCACCAGTAACTCACGTTGGTTTAACAACATTGTCACACCCAACTTTTACCTGGGTTGCCTCGGAACAACAAACCATACCAACCGAATTTACACTTTACCAATTCGATAAAAACCGCGTTCCCAAGCTGGTAGAAAAAGTGATGATCGAGAGTTCACCAGGTATTAAACAACTAAAATTACCACAAAATTTTCCAGGTTTAAAAATTGGCAAAAGATACATGTGGCAGTTGCAAACTAAGTGTAGTCCCAACCGTCCATCCAAAAATTTAATACTTAGGGCAGAAATTGAGCGCGTAAAAATACCGTCAAATTTAGCAAATGCCCTTTCTGCAATCAATAACTTATCAAAGACAACTGATACAAAATTACCGATCGAAGTAAATGATGGCAATTTGAGAATTAAACTATATGCTGAATCTGGATTATGGTACGACGCTCTTAGTGAAGCTCTGGCAACTAGTCCCAATGGTAAACTAGGGTTAGCAGTAGCCAATTTACTCGCAGACCTTGCTGAGATAGAACAAGTGCCGCAAAGTAGCAATTTAAACCAGCTTTCAATGGACTTTAAGCCACAATAAAAGAACCCTCCTTGTAAGTGAATACTATTATTCAATTCACCTCAAGCTTGGGGATCATTGTATTGCGATCGCTCTACTTTTACACTTTATTCAATCGACGTTTCTAAGTAGGTAAGCGAAATTAAAGTTCTTTTCAGGTAAATAAACTACCTTTTTGACATCTAAAAAAATTTTGTAGTTGTGCTATCTAAAGATAGGGTAACTACAAAATTTCTACGATCATTTAATTTTGCTATTATAGTTTTCCTTACTTTGTGTTTTGCCAAAACAAGGAGAAACTCTTTATATCTCAATACGCTTCAGTTAAAACTAAAAATCTTTTATCTTCTAATAAACCGCCATAGATACGGAGTGGCTACTTGCAGAAGTCACTACGTGCCTACCAAAGGTAGACGCAGAGAGAACTTGCTGAGGTCGGTTTCCGTCCCAGCAAACTAAGCCCTTCACGCTACACGTAGCTTGCTTCTTCGCTTCGGAGTACGGCAGCGCAGAGAGAATAAAGAAATAGCTTGACTGTAGCTTGCTACTCTACGAGAAGCCGCTAGCGCGTCTACTGTGGAGCAGTAATGTATTACTTTATATCTTATACCTCTCCCCATATACCCAATTAAGAGAAAAAATGCGCGATAAAACTAGACTATTTTTATCGATTTTATCGCTAATCCACATTTTGCCGCGCTCCTCACCGTAATGCTCGGCTGCTACCAGGATTGAGGATTTTCGCAATATATGGCAATACATCAATATTTGCTCCATCTTCCTAACTCTGACTTTGCCAGTATTTTGCTAGGCTTATCCTTCCATTACTTTACCATCGGTTCAATTTTGCCAAGCTAATTTAAAGCAGCAATCAAGCGTTTCCATCAAAAACTACTAACAGGCAGAAAACTTCATAATCATTATCTAAGTAAATGTAATTTCTTAATCAGCGATCGCTGATTAATCTTAAATTTTAGTTTATACACGTAGATAGAATAGTTTTAATTGTATAAAAACAAACTAAATTCTCTACCCTATTCCTGAAATAGAAATAGTATAAATCACATTATCAATGCGGTTGAAGTATCGCACAATAGGCTTATCCGAACACAAAAACCTCAGTTGTTTACATGCAACTTAGCTTTAATAATAGTTCGATTAACCTGACTGTGACATAGGTTAAAAACATAAGTTAGAAACCAGCCATGAGCCGGTTTGAGCAATTTCCAATTTCATCTTTGGATAGCTCTAAATATTCATCAAAATTTACAAACAAAATTTAGCATGTTCAGCCTCTAAAGCTTGTTTTTAGAGCAGTGTGTATCAGCCAAGAAAACATTACATTAAAATCACAGAACATACAAATGAAACTCACAAACTTAATCGCTTCCATCAGTTTAGTAATTGGTTCAGTTGTTGTAGCTTCTAGCTCTGCTCAAGCGGCAAGTTTTACTTCCAATGTTAACCAAAAAACAGATGCAAAAGCTGATATTCTCTTGCAGTCTATTACTCAAAACGGTACAACATTTAACGATTTTACTTTTGTCTCAGAAGTCATCGCATTGACAAATACAGCTAGAACAAGTAATGCCAATAGTGGTGCTGCAAGTACAGATAGAGGTGATAATGCCACTGCTCCTATTAGCGCTTCTGAAGACCCAAATAGAAATGAGTTAGCAAAATTTCTGGGTAATAACAATTTAAATAATATTGTGGATACTGAAGATAGTGGCACTTTTGAAATGGATTTAGTTTTCAAGAATGCTATTTTTGGTAATGCTCAAGGAACTGATAGTTTATTCTTCTGGGAGAGAGGAATGAACAGTGACTTATTAATTCAAGGTTTCGATAATACCGGAAAACTAATTGGTAATTCCCTCAAATTAGAACGCTCAAAACAAACCAGTGCTGGTTTTAAAATCGATACAAAAGAAATTGGTAGTGCCCAAAATGTAGGTAATTGGGGAGTTAGTCTCGCACAATTAAATGTCACCTCCTTAAGTGGGATTCGAGTTATTTCTGAAGGTAAAGCTTTTAACGGTCCTGACTTCAAATTAATTGCTAGAACAGGGGAATCTAAATCAGTACCCGAACCTGGAATGGTTCTTAGTGTTGGAGCTTTAGCTGGAGTTGCTTTCTTCCGTCGTCGTAAACAAAACTCTGCAATTAAAGCTGCTCAATAAGGATTATAGCGGTTCTCTGTTGAGTTAAATACAGTTTGGGTTCGAGAAGACTGTAGGGGCAAACAACCGTTTGCCCTTATTTTGTATTTTATATTTTATCCAAACGAAAAACGCTATATTTCGCTATTAGTTATAGCCTCTAAATATTTCCTTAGTATTTGTTAATTTAGCGGGACAGAAGATTCTGTCCCGCTAAATTTGTGTATGCTTGGTGTCTATCTCTAATTTCCCAATTAGAACCAATTCCCAACTAAAATATATGGTGCCCAATAAAAAGGATGAGTATATTTACCACCAAGCGATATCAATTCTTGCTGTGCTTTTTGTAATGCTTGAGCTTTACTCATCCCCTCTCGATACCAGTGTTTATAAAAGCGGGATATGAGTTTTGCCGTACCTGCATCATCTATCGACCAAAGTGATGCGATCGCACTTTTAACCCCTGCTTGGATGGAAACCCCTGCGAATCCCAAAGCTGCGCGATCGTTTTCTATGGCACTTTGACATGCAGTTAATGTGAGTAATTCGACTTTTTGCTGGTTATTTGTAGCTTTACCAATCAAGTTTTCAATATCGGGAATTGTCAGTTTTTGATTATTCCCAGCAATGAGGAATGTTTTTTCTGGTGAAGAACTAAATTCACCGTGAGTCGCAATGTGGATAATTGGGTAAAAATTTTGGCTAAATACGCTAATAACGCGATCGCGTGTAAAGTTTTCGTCAAGTAGGTATTTACTATTGGGAATGCTTGCGATCGCTTGAGTAATTTCGCTCAATACGTTTCGCAATGCCTCATATTTACGATTGTTGACGATTGCATCTTTGGTTATACCTAAGGCAAGCATTCGCATCTTTTTGCGATTGTAGGGTGTGGTATCGGTAAGGTGAAGACTCAGGGTATTTGCGATCGCGTATTTTTCCATGAGAAAGTGTTTGCCATCGTGCAATGCTGCCATCGGAATGCTGCGTAAAATTCCGTCTTGAACAAAAACAAGGGTTTTGATATGTTTTCTTTCTAATTCAGCTTCAAAGGAACGAATTATCCAGTTATAAAGAATTTCTCCTTGTTTGGGGTAATATGTGGGGTTGCCTCTGTCTTCTAATCCCACTCGAAATTCTTTGATTTGCTGCCTCAAATTTTCACTTTCAATCTCAATCACGTCATATCTTTTTTCGCCATTCGGTAAACTCACAATAATTATTATTTTTTTTGGGAAAATTATTGAAGTGAATATAGCAGTTGAACTGTCATTTAACTTTGATTTTAATTCTGATTTTAATTCTGGTTTTAATTCTTGTCTTAAACTTAAATTGTAGAGATTATTTGAAGTATATCTATTCTCAACTTTTCTTGGGTAATCATTAGCAGAATAATCATTATTAGAAGAACTTTTGATCGCAAAATTTTCATAAAAATAGCTTTGACTAAAATAATTTCCTAATTCTAGCTGTTTGAGGGAATCGAGTGTATTGATTGTTGCATTTAATTGTTGCTGTTTTTCATGAGGATTTTCCAATATTCTTTGGATTCTTAATCCTAATAATTCACGATATATCAATTCGTATGTATTGCCGTTATTGCTACCAATTTTGTAAATATTACGATTTAAATTTAGATAATCATCTGTAAAAGTTAATTTTGTAATCGCTCGCTCGTATGCTTTAATTGCCGCAACTGTATTTTTTTCAGCTTTGAGAATGCGACCAATTTGCCAATGCCACAAATATAAACTCTGTTCCCAATCTTTATATGCAGTAGAATTTTTAGGATATTCTAACAAAGCCTGCTCTGTTAATCTTAATGCCTGCTTATAATCATTTTGGCACTCATAAAAATGACCAAGACTTCCCAAAGCAAAAGATAAGGCTTTGATGTCATTTATCTTTCGAGCAATTTTGATAGCTTGCTTGAGTATGATTTCAGTTTTTAGCTCAGTTTTACCTTTGGGACACTGAGCTAACGGCGAAATTGAATCATCAGGAAATACTTGGATGAGTTGGGCTAATTCTATCGCTAAATATACTTTTTTTGATGAATCTGGAAATTGATTAAATAGTGCGATCGCTTCTTGCATATCCACTTTACGAATCGTTTCTATACCCAGACGTTGAGCCACAGAAATACTATAAAATAGAGCTTTAATTTCGGTTAATTTATCATTATTAATTCGAGCCAAATTAATACTTTCTTGCAAGTAATTTAAGGCATTATAGTCATATTCTAAAGCCAGCTTTTTTAATTGCCCTGCTTCTTGTTCATCTCCGATAAATATCGAAGATTTAGCATGACGATAATTAGTCATCGCCAGACTAATATAAATCTCTCCAATTTGTTTTAATCCTAATGCTGACTGTGGAGAATCTTCTAATTTAGATTCCCATAATTTTTTTAAATCTCCAAGAACATTAAAACTATCTTGCAAATCTCGAACTTTTTGAGATTCATTAATTGCTGACAGCCTTAAATTATTGCTATTAATTGCAACTTTTTTAGAATCTACTTTACTAGCATCTGCGAGCAATGGTTGCAAATTTACCAATGGAAAATTTCTTAAATCCCCCAAATCCACACTAAAAATTAAGCTAAAACTCAATATTAATGTAAACCTAAACCACATTCTGACAATGGTTTTATTTTGTCTGTCCTGCATAACCAGACCCAAGCATTTTTTGAAGATTATTACAAATAAAAAATTATTTAAATTTACCAAAAAATAGGTATTTTCACTTTTAAATGCAAACATTAATATCTTGGCTTGTTTACTTACCCTTTGAATATAAATCTTTGGTAAAGAATTAATCTTGAATTGCAAATTTTGTGTAATTTCTAAATAATGATTACTTCACTTCAGCCATATCTAGTAAAATGCATCAAAAAAATAAGTGATATTTTATTGACCTATTTAAACATTTTAGATAGTAGGTTTATTCCCACAATCCTGTGGGAATATTTGCCCAAAAGCCAGGTAATTAGATGATTTATTAGATTTTCCAGAATACTCTTTGATGATTTATATCTAATGATAGATGACAAAAAACATTTATAAATAAGTCTTTTAAGCAAATAAATTTTCAAATTAGATATAAAAAATTAAAGTAAAAAATAAATTTTTAGAGTACATCTCAAAACTAAATATCAAAAATAGAATATTTGCGATGCATTAACAGTCTTGATAGAGAAAGAGGCTAAAAATTACTTTTACCTAGAAATATATTTTCCTCTCCAGCTTTTTTTATATCAATCCACTTATCGCTGGTCTTGTTTAGAATTTAGAATTATAGATAAAAACACAAATTAAAATATCAATTCAAAATATTGAATTATTTCCCCCAATCATCCCCCCTCTTCCCTTTCCGTGCCACTATATAAAGAGAAAGCGATATTGAGCAAACAAAAGGCAAATATAAGGCTGTGCAGATAACATTTCTAGGGACAAGTTCCGGTGTACCGACGCGATCGCGCAATGTTTCGAGTGTTGCCCTCAGATTACCCCAAAGGGCAGAATTATGGTTATTTGACTGCGGTGAAGGTACGCAGCATCAAATACTGAGAAGCGAACTCAAAGTCAGCCAACTGTCCCGGATTTTTATCACCCACATGCATGGCGACCACATTTTTGGTTTAATGGGTTTGCTGGCAAGTTGTGGCTTGGCTGGGAATGTTGACCGAGTTGATATCTACGGACCACCAGGATTAAACGACTACCTCCAAGCTTGTTCTCGCTATTCCCACACCCATTTTTCCTACCCCGTCAAAGTACATGCAGTAAAACCAGGTGTAATTTACGAAGACGACGAATTTAGCGTTACTTGCAATCAATTACATCACCGCATCCCAGCTTTTGGCTATCGCGTTGCCGAAAAAGACCGAGTTGGACGTTTTGATGTCGAAAAAGCCAAAGCAATGCAAATACCACCCGGTCGGATTTATGGACAACTCAAACGCGGTGAAACTGTCACCCTCAACGACGGACGGGTGATTCATGGTAGCGAACTATGTGGACCAACGGAAATTGGACGCAAAATTGCTTACTGCACCGATACTATTTATTGCGATACAGCCGTGGAATTAGCCCAGGATGCAGACGTTCTCATCCACGAAGCCACTTTTGCACACCAAGATTCGGAAATGGCATTTCAAAGACTGCATTCTACAACCACAATGGCAGCACAAACAGCCCTAACAGCAGGGGCACGTCGTCTCATCATGACCCACTTTAGCCCTCGTTATGCCCCAGGTAATGTAGTCGAACTTAAGGACTTACTTCGAGAAGCGCGGGCAATTTTCCCTAAAACTGAAATGGCACATGATTTTATGAATTATGAAGTTCCACGAAGACGAGAAAAAGAATTGAGTTTGACAAAAAGTTGAAGAAGAAGGCAGGAGTCAGGAGGTCAGGAGTCAGGAGTCAGTAATCAGCAACCTTTTTATACTCCTACCCAAAAGTAAATTACATTCTGCCTCCATAATTGTTTCTTCTAACTTCTCATTTCTCATTTCTAACTTCTCATTTCTCATTTCTGACTTCTGACTTCTGATTTCTGACTTCTGACTTCTGACTTCTGACTTCTGACTTCTCAAAAAGCTTGCATATTGTGACTTTTAGGGTCAAAACCTCGCCCAAATCTGGTACTAACATCGTAGATTGCATCAGTCAAATTCGCAGCATACAGCTTAGTATAGTGGAGTCGTGCCCCTCGTAAATTCGCTTGCGTCAGATTTGCTCCACTCAAATTAGCCCGTGTCAAATTTGCTCGTGCCAAATTCGTATTACTCAAATTAGCTCCCCACAATCGTGCTTTGGCTAAATTAGCTCCTGTTAAATCTGCCCCCCAAAGATTAATTCCCGGTAGGTAAGCACCAATTAACTTCGCTCTACTTAAATCAACTGCTGAAAAATTACGTTCCCCAGCAGCATAACGCCCGATCAATTCCTCAGCATTCATAAATTTTAGATTTTAGATTTTAGATTTTAGATTTTAGATTTTAGATTTTCAAACGCAATCATAGTCGGTATGTGGTGTTACACATACTAATCTAACGTTGGATAATATTGTCGTAGTGCCACCGATCCTAAAAAGAATTGTATGTTAATAAATTTTCATTCAACTAAGTAATGGCAACATTTAAAAGCTCCATTTCTTGATTCTCATTTTCCCTTAAGTATCCTCAAAGTTGCAAATCATCAGTATTTATAACTATATTAATGAGATTGTTGATTAAGAAAAAGCAACATCTACGGGAAACTACTATCCGCAAGAACGTCAGATATATAAGGTGAATCTAAACTATCAGCATGAAAATCCAACTCTTACAAACTTTTTGCTCCCCTTTCAAGTCACAAATCAAAGCACGTCATTGGTGGCTTGGTATTTTGCTCTGGATGGCAATGCTGGCTCCTGCTAGTGCATCAGTAATCTTGCGTGTTGCGATCGCACGCGATGTCAACCAGGTTAAAGTTGGTAGCTCAACGGCTGCGGTACTCAAAGATGGTAGTGGTCGGACTTTGGGACAATTACCAGCTATGAATGCCTACTATGCCCAACCCGTACCTGGTGGTGGAGTCGCTTTAGATAAATGGCGATCGGGTTTATTCTGGATTGAACCCACAGGAAAGGGTTTTGTTTATATTGGCGATAAATGGTATCGCGGTCGTACCTTGGTAGTGCCTACAGGTAAGGGTTTGACGGCTGTTAATTGGGTTGATTTGGAAGAATATCTTTATAGTGTTATTGGTGGTGAAGTTGACCCACGCTGGCCCCAAGAAGCCTTAAAAGCTCAAGCGATCGCAGCTCGGACTTATGCTATTTACAAACGGGAACGACAACGTAATGACCCCGTTTTTGATCTAGGTGATAGTCCTGACAGATGGCAAATTTACAAAGGTGTATCGAGCGAATCTCCTACTACTTACGATGCAGTCGATAAAACTGCGGGACAGGTTTTAACTTACAAAAATCGGATTATTCTCTCTGTTTTCCATGCATGTTCGGGTGGACATACGGAAAACGTTGAGGATGTTTGGGGAGGGAATGAAGGCAGGGAATATTTGCGGGCTGTCCCCGATTTTGACCAAAATATCCCGGAATGTTCGTGGCAGCGTAGTTTCTCGGCAGCAGAAATCAGCCAGCGTTTTCCCGAAGTCGGTAAGGTGAAAGCGATGAAGGTACAAGCTTTATCACAGTTTGGCAGCGTTAGAACTTTGGAAATTGCTGGTGATAAAGGTACAAAAGTATTGCGTGGTGAAGATGTGCGTACTGCTTTGAAGCTGAGAAGTACCCGTTTTAACGTTACCAGTGCCCCCGATGGTAGTTTTTTAATGCAAGGTAAAGGTTATGGTCATGCTGTGGGTATGAGTCAATGGGGAGCTTATAGTTTGGCTCTGCAACGGGCAAATCATTTACAAATTTTGGCGTATTATTTCCGAGGTGTTTCTCTGTCACCAATTCAGGCAAAATAAAAGTTAGGAATTAGGAGTTAGGAATTAGGAGTTAGGAATTAGGAATTAGGAGTTAGGAATTAATAACTCACAACTCACAACTCCTAACTACTCTTCAAGCTGTTTAACTTCCTGTTCGATTAAATCGTCTTCGGTGGAATAGGCTAGATTTTCCGTACCGATATATTTTTCAGATGCGAATTGGTTCGCAAAGGCGATTTTCTTTTGTAAATCTTCGTCTGCGCTAGTTAATACTTTAGTCCGGGAAATACGATCGCGGTTTCTTTCGGCTAATGAAGCATTTCGCCATTGAATCCAGAAGTAGCGCACTAAAGGTATAACTAGAAATCCCACACCGTAGGCTAATAATAACCAGTAAATTCCTTGAACAAATCCCACCAACCCACCTAATTGAGCAGCTACAATACCTCCCCGCAACAAGCTACCAAGAACTAAAGCACCGATTAAATTTACTGCCCCTAAACCCGCACTCAGCATAATTTGCCCGGAACTGGCAGCACTAAATCGCCAAGGAAATTCTTCCAGGTAACTTGCGATTGCATGACGACGTTTTTTAATGGCACTAACTTGTAATTCTGGGAAATAATAAACCAGTTGTCCTTCTGGACTGACTTCTGGCTGTCCATTGAACCGCGTCAAAACTGGCAACATATAATCTTCGTATTCTTGTTGGTATTTTTCACCAAT
Organism: Calothrix sp. CSU_2_0; assembly: GCA_012034595.1. Taxonomy (GTDB): domain Bacteria; phylum Cyanobacteriota; class Cyanobacteriia; order Cyanobacteriales; family Nostocaceae; genus Brunnivagina. Next base: position 33,697 of record JAAUPE010000058.1, read on the forward strand.
ATCATCTAAATAAGGCGAAATTTGCTCGGCAACAACAGCACCACGATTACCACTAATTACCGTACCAATTTCTTGCCAGCGACGTTCTTCTAAATTGGCATTGGGATTACCATCACCAAATAGAAACGAGAATACAGCTTCAAAAAAATTGAGTTCGCTTTTTTCCCTGGGTTGTTTCTCGCGTCGATCGTAATCGGGGCTAAAATACCAAAATAAATCGGGGAAAAAGAAAAATCCCCCTCCACCACCCCAACTACCACCATTGTCATCATTATCGCGATCGCTATTCATCGCGGCGATAATTAGGAAAATTGCGATCGTTATTAAGGCGATCGAAGCAATTAATAAGGCTCCAAAGGAAATCCGAATTAGGTAAAATACAACACTCCAGATTTTTTTAACCCATTCCTGTAGCCTAATTTTAAAGTACTTATCGCGCAAAATATCGCGAAAATTCTTAGGGAATAAGTATACAATATCACCTGTATCTGCAACCTGTAGATGTCCCCCAGCATCCGATGCCAGGGCTAACAAACTTTGATTAGCCTCTGCTAGATTTAAACCTGCTTGGGTCGCTACGTCACCAACAGTAACACGATAGCCAAGCCGTTCAACCGCCTGCATAATGTTGGGATTGGGAGCCATGCCTACGCTCTCCTGCTAAAAAAGTCTTCCTATATCAAGTATAAAGTTTGATTGCGATCGCTGTGGGGTATTGGGCGCTCATATTCCCTATATCCCCGTTGGAGAGATATTTCTACAAGTCAAATAATTTGGATGCGGCTCTTTTGAAAAGACGCTTTTTGTCTGTCTATAAAGCCTAAAGTTATGGTGGAGCATTTATTTCAGAGTTCTGTTGTCGGCAGTTCAATTTTGCCATCTTTGCCAACAATCGTTTTTTGTTTGATACCATTAAGCATAATTTTTAATTTACTTCAGTTTTTCTACAATTGTATGGGCGTTTTACGTCCTAATTTTAGCAGGAAGACAAATTTGATAAGTCAAATTATGTTGCTTGTGATGTAATCCAAGAGACATTTGAGTTTTTGGGGATTTTATAAGTTTAAACAGCATTTTTCCTAGACTCTGATTTAAATTATTAATGATTCATATATTAAGAATATCAGGAAATCTTGATATGACGAAAATGGGTGTACGGATTGACGAGGCTTTCAGGATGCGATATTGTTAATACTCACGGGAGGCGTATGACTTTGATTTTTCAGCTTCTGAAAGTATTATTTTTACGTTGATTTTTTGGTTATAAATCAGCCTAAAATTATTTTTGTAATCTAAACATCAACTTGAGATTTTATTACGGTTGACAATTCGAGCTTATATAATTTTGGAAAAATCAAGAATATTAATTGAATTTTCAGAAGCTCCCCAATATTGCTTTAGGAAAACGATCGCACGCTCTAGTTTTGTTGAAAATTGCTTGTTTTATTCATGTCATGTATTGGGTTTCGCGATCGCAACACAGAATTAAGGGGATGAAACGGTTACTCAATATAGAAGTGCGATCGCTCTCAATGAAGTATGTAAATTCAAAGAGCGATCGCAATCTATTCCAATTCAAAATTTCAATTCAAATACCCAATTTCCCAATTAACTAGCAACTGGTTCTGCTGCTGGTTTCACTTCTTTCGCTGGAGCAACATAGGGTGTCTCTGCACCTTGAGCGAGATACTCTTTTAATTGTTCTCCAATTTCATCGCGGACAATTTGCCGATATTCGTAGAAATGCTCGATGTGGGCACAGGTTGCGAGATAATGGTCGAAGGCTTTGGGATTGCGTTTAAGGATGCTAAACATGTGATGCCAAAATTTCCACCGGGTTTCCCGTTTGATTCCTTGTCGCCAAATTACTATTAAAAAAGCTTTCAATACGACTAATTCAGGGAATTTTGCTGGTGCTGTCCAACTTGGACCACCCATCATCAAAAAGCAGCGATAGGTACGGTCTAAATACTTCACGGGGTCGTATAATTCACAAAAAGCTTCTACATATTCCCGCGCAATATCTTCGAGGGGACGGGTAGGAATGAAGTTCATCAATGTGGTTTGATTGATGTTACCGTCTTTGTTTTCCCGTAAGCGTCCTTCCCTGGTGAGACGATGCCACAATGCGGTATTTGGTAGCGCTTGCAACATGGCAAAGGTGGTTGAGGGGATGGCAGCTAATTCGGCAAAGCGGACAATTCGCGAACCTGCTCCCGCTTTTTCCCCATCAAAACCAATAATGAATCCAGCCATTGGACGCAAACCTGCACGGATGATGGTTTCTACCGACTCAGCTAGGGAACTGCGGGTATTTTGAAACTTCTTAGTTAACTGTAAACTATCTTCGTCAGGGGTTTCAATTCCCAAGAACACCGCTTTGAATCCACATTCCACCATCAATTCCATCATTTCCGCATCTTGCGCTAAGTCAATCGATGCTTCGGTATCAAAGCTGAAAGGATATTGATGTTCTGCCATCCATTTTTTCAATTCATGGAGCAACAATTTCCCATTGCGTTTGTTACCGATGAAATTATCATCCACCATGAAAACGCTGCGTCTCCAACCCAGTTCATAGAGATAATCTAATTCTGCGAGTAATTGGGCAGGGGTTTTGGTGCGTGGTTTGCGACCATAGAGGACGATAATATCGCAAAATTCGCATTGGAACGGACAACCTCGCGAAAATTGCACCGACATGGAATCGTAAGCGTCAAATTCCAGCAATTCAAATCTGGGTATGGGGGTTGTGGTTACATCTGGTTTTTCTGTAGCGCGGAAAACACCGGATTTTTCCCCTTTATTTACTGCTTCAACAAACATCGGTAGGGTAATTTCCCCTTCATCCAAAATTAGAAAATCTGCACCGACATTTTGAACTTCGTGGGGTACGGAAGTTGGATATGGTCCACCGACAGCGACTAATTTACCCCGTCGTTTCGCTTCTTGGATTTGGTCGAGTAAATCTTTTTTCTGGACAATCATTGCCGAGAGAATGACAATATCAGCCCATTCCCACTCTGCCTCAGTTACGGCACGAATATTGCGATCGCACAATTTAAATTCCCATTCTTGCGGCAAAATTGCCGCAACGGTGACTAAACCTAGTGGAGGAAGTAAAACTTTGCGATCGACTAAATCTAGGATTTTTTCGTATGACCAAAATGTTTTGGGAAATACCGGATAGACAAGTAGCACACGCATATTATTTCACTCCTACCACTTTAATTTTTTCGGTCTTAATAAATTCGACAATACACAGAGAATGTTATATCTAGTACCTCAAGGCAAAAGTAAAAAGATAAAAGGCAAAAGAAAGAAAGATGATTTTATAAGCTTTTCAGCCATTTTAAATGGTAGCTTTATTTCCGCCGTTCTGTACTAGTTAGTCTTTCTACTTAATATGCTAGATGGGTTTTTGACAATTAAGTTTCAATCTAGCATTTATATTTATGTGCGATCGCGCTTTTATTCCCCTAGATACAATTTGGGGGTTGATTTTAGTTGTGTTCCACGGGCATCTTGAATACCTTCTCCCATACTCGAATTACGTCCGAGTCTGTCCTCTTTCAAAGGTAAGTATTTAAGAAAGAGGCACAAAAGCTGCTAGAATACATATCCAGCAAGAGTTAGCAAAAATATTGAGGATACACTCTTACCCAAAATATCACCTTGGGTTAAGACGCAAAATAAACATTAGGATAGGCACGGAGTCTCGATAAATTTGGTAAGTTGGTACAAGCTAAGTACTTAACTCGCTAGATGTTGTATTGGGGATAACCGTATGAACTATCAAAAACTTGACGCTGGACTCGCGATCGCACTTAATGAGATAGAAAATCCAGAAGAACCAAGTTTGGTGGTGTTTGTTCACACGAATTCACCTCTTGATGCAGACAAAATCACATTTCTCGAATCTTTCGGCATTACTGGTGTTACCGAAGGAAAAGATATCTTCACGGCAACCCTTTCTGTCAATGCAATTTCTGAATTATCTCAGCAACCTTGGGTGCAATATCTCAAACTTTCACAGAAACTGCGTCTCATCAATCGATAGCTAGCTCAACTATGGATTTTTACTCCGCATTTTAACCACTTCTACTAGTCAAAATTTAAAATCCTAAAAGTAACTTTTTTAGAATTAGAGTTATTCTCGCTCAGTAATACCACTGATTTTAATATAGTTATCTTTGCTGCATTGATTTTTTCAGATTACAACTCTGACCGCGATAAAACCCATTTGCTATTGATAATCGGTTGAATTTACGACATTTTTAATATCAAAACTAATTGAGTTCAAAAGTAAAAACACGGATAAATAAAAATAAATTATACAGTTAGTCCTATCCATTGTCATGCCCAAGTCGTATTTGTCACATAAAAAAGAGCGAAAACTTAACTAAATCCAATCATCAATACCCCTTACCAGGGGCTACAGACCATCCTAAACTGAAGGTGGAGTTGAACAGTTGAACGGCAGTCGGGAGAAATAAGAGTGAAAAATGTATTAGCAATCATTCTCGGCGGCGGAGCGGGAACCCGCCTCTATCCATTAACAAAATTACGCGCCAAACCTGCCGTACCAGTAGCAGGAAAATACCGCTTAATAGATATTCCTGTTAGTAATTGTATAAATTCGGAAATTTTCAAAATTTACGTCCTGACGCAATTCAACTCAGCTTCTTTAAATCGTCATATTGCCCGTACATACAGTTTTGCCGGCTTTAGTGACGGATTTGTCGAAGTTTTGGCAGCACAGCAAACCCCCGAAAATCCTAGCTGGTTCCAAGGAACAGCAGATGCAGTCCGCAAATACCTGTGGTTGCTGGAAGAATGGAAGGTTGATGAATTGGTTATCCTTTCGGGGGACCATCTTTACCGGATGGACTACCGTTTGTTTGTAGAACGTCACCGTCAAACTGGTGCTGATATTACTCTGTCAGTAATTCCGATGGATGAACGACGTGCTTCCGACTTCGGTTTGATGAAAATTAATGATTCCGGTAGGGTGATTGATTTTAGTGAGAAGCCCAAAGGTGATGCCTTAAAGCAAATGCAGGTTGATACAACTGTACTGGGCTTAACACCACAGCAGGCTGAGATCAATCCTTATATAGCTTCGATGGGGATTTACGTATTTAAAAAAGAAGTTTTGATTCAGTTGTTGAATGAATCTTTAGAAAGAACAGATTTTGGGAAAGAAATTATTCCCGATGCAGCTAAAGATTACAATGTTCAAGCTTACTTATTTGATGGTTACTGGGAAGATATTGGAACGATTGAAGCCTTTTATAATGCTAATTTGGCGCTAACACAACAGCCTTTGCCCCCATTTAGTTTTTATGATGAAGCTGCGCCAATTTATACCCGTCCCCGCTATTTACCTCCGAGTAAATTACTAGATTGTCAGATTACCCAATCGATTATTGGGGAAGGTTGTATTCTCAAAAATTGTCGCATTGAACACTCAGTTTTGGGAGTGCGATCGCGTGTGGAGTCGGGTTGTATTATTGAGGATACGATGCTGATGGGTGCTGATTATTATGAAGCTTTCGCAGAGCGGCAATGTAGTTTAGAACACAATAGTGCCCCTGTTGGGATTGGTACAGACACAATTATCCGTCGTGCCATTATCGATAAAAACGCTCGTATCGGTCACGATGTGAAAATTATCAACAAAGATAATGTACAGGAAGCAAACCGCGAGAGTCAGGGCTTTTTCATTCGTAGCGGGATTGTGGTTGTCCTGAAGAATGCGGTAATACCAGACGGAATGATAATTAGGTAGAGACGACCCGATGGGTCGTCTCTATTAAAAATTAAATTAAATTAAATTAAAATTAAATTAAAATTTAAATTCAAAATCAAAATTTAAATTTAGCATAGATTCGCATGGAGACGACCCACCGGGTCGTCTGTACGACATTGGAGAATGATTTTGCGAGATTGGAGGATAATTTTGCGGGATTGGTAAATAATTTTAATTTATAGCCCATCACCCATAATCTACAATGTTCGGGAATTTCGCTTTGACATTGAGCGAGAACCACACTCAACTTTATTTAAACTTTGTTAATTTTAAAATCAGAGTCTTTATTCCTGGGAGTCATATTTTGAGAACTACCGGGAAGTTAGACTGTGCAACTGGAATTAAACCAGTAATAACTAGTGAATAGATTAATTTTATAAATTGC
>JAAUPE010000059.1 GCA_012034595.1 Calothrix sp. CSU_2_0
TCGATTTAATTATGAATCTTTATAGAAAACTAAATATTAACTATGCTTTCTGGCTTCGAGGCTTCTATGCGGAAATTACGTAGTCAATCATTTTGATTGGGAACACATTAAGATGCGTTTGCCCTAGATAGTTGGCTTTTCCCAGCCTCTAAATAGTAGCCAAAACTGTAACTAAATTTGTAACTAAATTTGTGGGTTGATTTGACCTGATTTGGAGTAAAATGAAACAAATTGAAATTCGACCCGTTGAAGCTGGATGGTGCTTCTAGAGCCGAAAACAAAGCAATATTAACAAAGGCGACACCCGGATTTGAACCGGGGGATGGAGGTTTTGCAGACCTCGGAAAACTACGCAAAGACGAGCTTTTCAACCCTCAAACTCTGATTTTTACCCCAAATTTACCCCACACAATTAATTTGTCGAATTTTTTAGAGTTAAGTTTTACTTATAGTTTGAATGTAACTAACTATGGCTTCTGCTGTGGGCAAATTAGTTGCAACCATAACCTGATTGATATTACATACTCTTAACATTGCTTCTTCATTTGCTGTGTTTGATTGCGCCTGGAGAAAATCTCTCAGAAAAATCACTGTTAAAATGTCACCAGAAGCAGCTTTGGCTGCGATCGCCTGATATCCACCAGATGTAGCGGCGGAAGTTTGTTCTGTAATATTAATGCTAGCTTGGCTGGATAATATTTCGCTGATTGAAGGTGGAGCTATTGTTAGACACTTAGAGAAAAAGTCTTGATGTTTGGTAACAAATTGTGCAATTTCAAATCTTTTGCTGTCATGAGCTAATAGTGCAATATATTTTGTCGAAATTAATTCTGGTTTTTCACTATTAATTATTTCGTTTTCTTCCTTAATTTCTGAAGGCTCAATATCTGTAACATCTGTTGATTCTATCTCGACTTCTTCATAATTTTGAGCCGATACAGTGGAAACGAAAGTACTTGTTGCTTCAGAATTATCAATGATATCAGCAGCGCTACTACTATCTTCTTCAGCTTCACTAATTTCACTTGCCATTGAAATTTCAGGTTGAGCTTCTTCTAAGCTACTAGTCTCATTCGTTATTTCTAAAGATTGAATACTACTAACCAATGTTTGGTTTACTTTTTCTAGCTGTGCAATTTCTGGTTCATAAATTTCGTTTACTTCTTCTGAGGATAATACATTAGTAGTTTCGGTAATTGGTATTTCTTCTCTTGTTTGAATGATTGTTTCTTCTAAAGTTTGATCCACTTCTAAAACAATTGGTGTTGTTGTAGCAATTATTTCTTCTTCAAAAATATATGCCTCTTCTATAGAAGGAATACTAGGTTCAATATTAGATTCTAATGTTTCTTCAATTGCAACGATGTTTTCAGATGTGCTAAATAAGACTTCTGGTGCTTGTAAAGTTGAATCTGTAATTTCTATGTGATTTGAAACTTCACTAATCTCTTCAGAAACATTAGGTTCTAAATACGGTTCGGTTTTTGAAGTAATCTCCTCCAATTCGTTAATTGAGCTAATATCATCTGAATTATCAGTGACTTCTATTATTTCAGTCGATTGATTTACTGCTTCTACTACTTGTGGTATTTCTGCTGTAGTTTCAATTGCATCTTCGGAAACAGATATTTTCTCAGTTTGAACTTTAGTAAAATCCTGATAATTTGTAACTTCTTCTAGTATTGAAATTACTTCTTCGGGGGTACTATTAACAACTTCAGGTACTTGCTCTGCTTCTTGGGACTGATTTAGCTCACTAAAATTAGCACTGTCTCTCAAACTTGCAACCACCGTAGCATCAAAATTTCTATAAACAGTTTCAGTTATATTCTCTGTTTGGGTATTTACATCTTCTAATATAAGAACGAATTCTCCAAGTCGAATTGTATCTCCTGCATTCAATAAATATTTGTGACTTGTTTCGGCTACTTTACCATTAATCAGGGAACCATTTCTGCTACCAAGATCGCAAAAATAGTAGTCTCCATTTTCCAATATTAATTTAGCGTGCATCCGACTGACATCGGAGCTATCAAGAACAATACCTGATTCCGGTGAACGTCCGATAATACATTCATTTTTTATTTTAGTTACTAAATCAAGATTGATTTCGATGATATTTTTGAGAGTTTTGGAGTCGAAGACTTTTATTTTCATAATAAAACTTTATTTTTTTAAGATTGATTACAATTAAGAATGTTGCATCAATACAAGTATACTTACTGATTTAACACCCTCAGTATAATTTCTGATTAATTTTATTAATCTCTGCAACCCAGCGTTGTCGTGTAGAATGGTCTAAATTTAAGATATCGTCTTGTGCCCAGTGAAAATGATAAGCAACAAAAGCTACCTCCTCGTAGAGTTTTTCTGAGGGGTAGCGCATTACTCCCCCGCAAGTTGAAGCTCTACTGAGAATTGATTGTTGCAATGAGGACATTGAGCGGGGATATGTGCATATCCCTGTTGATTGACTCGGTTATAAAATTCCCTCAGATAAGCTAAGTCTGTAACTGTAAGTCCTTCTAATAAATCGGGACTGACTGAAGACAGACTTCCTAAACGAGTAATAACTCGTGACAGCATTACTAAAACTCCGTAAGCTGCATTTTGCCGAACTTTAGGTTCTGTTTGTGTGTAAATTTCATCTTTTGCAGTAGCTAAACGCATAATTCCTTGACGATGCACATGATTTTGAGCGTCAATTAAACCACGTGGGAGAGTAAAGTTAAATTCAATGTAAAGGCTTTCTTTACGTCGCATAGATTAATAAATTTTGAAGTATGAAAAGTTAGAAACTACTATTTAGCTACGAACTAGATTTTCTGAATAATTATTAGTATTGGAAACAATATTTTCTGCGAGAGTATTTTCCGATTCTAAACCGTTAATATGACGATAAAAATCTTGGAGAAAACTTAAATCTTGAGCAAAAAAATTTTCTACTTCCAAAGGAGAGATTTGGGTTAATATCCCCAACCGAGTGATTACGCGAGAAAGGATTATTATTGTTGCATAAGCTGGATTCAACTTAACGCGAGGATCGCGCAAGGGAGAAATTTCATCTATGGCTGTGGAGAGACGCATAATTCCTTGACGATGCAAGTTTCCATCAGAGTCTAAGTAGCCTTTGGGGAGCGTAAATTCAAATTCTGTTTTAAACATGATTACCCCTTAACTATTTCACACGTTTAAATTCTTCAAAAGCAATCTCTAATTCTTCAATTTCTATCTCCGTACTGCGAGCATTAACATCAGTAATTTTGTAACTACTAGGCCAAGCACCAGCTAATTCAAATCTGGCAACTTCTTGACTCGCTTGGTTGTAAATAGATAATGCAGCTAGTCTACGCTGCTTTTTCCAGTTTCCTTCCTTGACAGATGAAAACCAATCCCAGAGTTCTTGCGAACTAGTCATACCTCGACGTAGGGTTAGGTTGCCACATTTGACATTACCGGGAAGTTTGGTTCTAACTGTTTGACCTTTTTTTGCTTGTCCCCATTGATTAGCAGTAACTTCACAGATTTCAATGGGTGCTTGAGTTTGCTGAAATCCCCGACATTCCAAAAAATGGCAATCAATATCTGTTTTAGACCCATCCAGTGTCAATCCCAGATAGAAGCGACAAGCGGTAAGAATTTCCGGATGTTGACTTGTAGACTTTACTTGTACCACTGTTGAGTTACTCCTGTTGTCAAGTGCGATCGAGACTAATCTGACTCGTTCCCAGACTAAATATGGGAACGAGAGTCAAAAACTTCTTTACATCACTCTTTTTATACCTTCATGAACTAATTCAATAGTTTCATTTGCCATATCACCACCGGAAGCTGTGAGTGTAGGACCAGTATATTTACATGGATAGCAGTTCTTGATTTCCCAACGTGCTTTTGGCGAGTTTTGTTGGTCATAAGCAACGATTTGTGCCGATTTACGATTTTGTGCCCATTTACGAGCATCTCCCATATCTTCGTTACACTCTTGATACCACTTATAAAGGTCTACATCAACTGTGGCAATCAGTTTCAGGGTTATATTTGTAAATTTAACTACTGTAGGTGTAGCTTGACGAGTGATTGTGCCACCTTTTGAAGAACCATGAATTTCCTGAGCAGGAGTATTTTCAACACCTAAGCCACTAACTTCTTTGATGAATTTATCAGTAAGACCATCGGCTTCAAAGTAAAATTTACACGCGGTTAAATATTCGCCAGGACTAGGCATAAATTAGCTCCATTATTTTAGGGTTCTTGGGAAAAGACTGTTTTGAAATGAGAGATTGGGGAGTAGACAACATTTTGCTGCTAGTAATACACCATCAACACAAACTATTCAGCATCTTCCACTCCATTCCATTGGCTAATACGGAAGACGACGAATTCAGCAGGACGTACCGGACAAACTCCGACTTCAATGTATAAGCGACCTAAAATCATTGTTTCTGGAGGATTCAATTCTTCATCGCATTTGACATAGAATGCCTGTTGTGGAGTGGCTCCAAACAATGCACCTTCACGCCAAATACGCTCTAAGAAGTTACTGACGGTACGTCGCACTCTTGCCCAGAGGTCTTCATCATTAGGCTCAAAGACTGCCCATTGTGTACCTAGTTCAATAGATTTTTCGATGTAGCTAATCAAACGCCTAACGCTGATATAACGCCATTCGGTTTTGTCAGGCTCTACAAGTGTTCTTGCTCCCCAGATACGAATACCCCGATTTGGGAAGCTGCGAATACAGTTGATTCCAATAGGATTTAAAAGTTCTTGCTCACGGAAATTGGTTTCATAAGCTAAACCAATTACACCTCTGGGTACTTCATTTGCGGGAGCTTTGTAAACTCCTCTGGTTTCGTCGGTACGTCCCCAAACACCCATGATATGACCGCAGGGAGGTACAAGAATTGGTCTGCCACCATTACGGGGATTGGGAACTTTAATCCAAGGGTAGTATAGGGCTGCAAACATAGAGCGACGATTAAATCTTTGCAACCAATCCATAACTTCTTGGGGTTTAACGCATTCGGGTGGAGGGTCGAGTACAACCATACGATTGGGTGGGTTGGGGATATCTCCACTAGCTGAACCTTCGCACATTGACACCATTAGCTCCATGATGCCGTGAACTTGTTCTATATTCATGACACCTGCTTGATATGCTCGCATCAAGTCTGGGCAAGCTAACATAGTGATTTCGTCGATTTCAAAGATACCGCGTACCCCGGTGCGATCGTCTCGTATACCTTCGACATCCTGTGAAAATCTATCCGGTGGGGAGGCAGCAATAGCTGGTGCTAATTCATACTGACCATTGGATGGTCGTCGTCCTAGAGGTTGTCCACTTTGAGATACATCCCTAATGGAGACGTACATCGAATTTCGTAAAGCTGCAACGGCATAAGTCGCGACCTGTGCAGATGGTTCGCGGTTCATCGTTAAATTTTCGTATTGTTCGAGAGTTTCTTCACCACGACGGATTTGAATTGTGAAATATTCACCAGTATTTGGTGGGACTTCTCCTTCTGTACCTTCAGGTAGGGGACGGGGGGTACTGTCGGAAACCAGAATATTTATTGTTCCACTTGCTGCTTGTTCTGGTCGTAAAGTAAAGCTCAGACATGGACGGTTTCCCCTACCACTAATTTGTAAAGTTGCAGGTTGTGCTGTGGCAGGTTGTGGGGTTCCTGGTAATGAAGTGCCGATACTTGTTATCCAGCAACGACCACCACCATTCATAAAATAGCCGTAAACAGCAAATGGTAGATATGCATCAAAGTCTGTAAAGCCGTTAGAACCTTTACGTGCAAAGTAGTTAAGATACTGCGTCCAGTTTGTAACCAGCATGGGTTTGTATAGTTCTGCACCTTCTCGGACATCTTCTGTGAAACCAACAAAGCCTGCTACTGCGGTACTTACACCTTCTATGGGTCGGCTACCTCGGTCTATTTCTTCAACGTAAACACCTGGAGCAAAATAGTCAAGTCTTGCCATGTAAACCTCTCGATTTTAGATTTTGGATTGAATCTGGATATCGCTTTTACTCAGGATTTAGGAGATGTGCTATTGGTAGGCACAAAGTAAATAAAATTATGTATTAAGCAGGTGTGAGTAAAACTTCTTTAAAGGTATAGGTTTGGTTATCCACTAAGAAATTACTGTTTTGGGTTGTATAGCCAGAACATGAAAGAGTTAAAACATAGTTGCGTGGTCTTAAGTCTTCAAAGAAAAACACTCCTTCTCGATCGCTAGTCACTGATTTATCCATTCCCATAATGTTAATTTCTACATTAGAGAGCGGGAGATTGGTTCTTGCACTTTTAACCAAACCTGCGATCGCTACTTTTTTGGTGATAACTTTATTGTTGCCGTTACCGTTCTTATGCAATTGGTTTTGGGTGCTGAGAATTCGCTCTAGTACCAACGGAATAGAAGTCGGTTCGGGTTCAAAGGGTATTGTGACTGTTAAGTATAATGCTGGACGGAGGGGGACAGTCAAAGAACTCCACAAAGAACCTACTTCTATAGGAGGTTCTTGGGATACAGACATAGACAAATTTCCATAACCTCGAAGTTCGGGTGACAAAAATTCCTCTCTTAAAGAACGATGACGCAATAGTAGTGTTAATGCTTCCGTTAACAAGCGATGTTCTCCCAAGGAAGTGGTATCCCAAGTAGTTAATAATAGCGACACATCAAACCAGCTAGGAGTCCAGCTAACAGTTGCTGGTTGAAACCTACCTCGTTCCATATTGCGTTCAACCTGCCTACCTGAGTGCTGCACCTGCTTACTTTCACGAATGTCGTAAAAATACAAGTTTAATGTAGCCCCTGTTACCTCGTCTCTCCGACTTCCTGGAGGGCTAAAGTCAATTTGCTCTGTGCTTGTCAGGGAAGTTCCTCCAGCTAGGATTTCCGCTAGGGTTTGAAGAAGGGAGATAAGCATAATGCTGGCGATCGAGTTGAGATGCATCTAGATTAAGAGTATTTCCACAAGATGTTAATTAGACTTTTGTCGAGATTTTTAATTTACTGATGACTCAGTAAACATAAACTTGGGAAAAATTTAGAAAGACTCAAGTCTCTGCCTATAAACATGCTCTATTAACTATTTAACTATTTATTAATACCTAAAATTTATTATTAAATTTTATTGCGAGGTGTGATTTTCCTGGTAAGTTTAAGTTTAATACAATTATCCAAATTTATCTTGTTTGTTAATACACGTCACTATCTAAGTGTTAGGGTGATTAAAACTTAAGAATGAGAGTGGCTATAACGATAGCTGCATAATCTTTCTAGGCTTGTTTCTGTGTCTGGTTTTGTTATTTAGTGTTCTGTTTTATTTAATACAAATCTCTAACCCAACAAGTCAAGCTACTGAGTACAGCTATGGCAATAGAATTATCTGTCCAGCATGTTCAATCTAAAAGTAAATATTCCAAACTTATAGATTTAGAAAGTTTTTGCCTCCAACAACTCGAACAATTAACAATTCAATATCCTATTTGCTTTGCTCGTATTGTCTATTATGATGCACTTGCAAAATCACATCAAGAATTAATTAATTATGCACCAGAACAAGCAAATTTATCTCAAAGTCTCATAAGTTTTTTCCGAAAGGAGGAATGGTTGAATGAATATTATGAGACTTTTTCTTTAAATAGAATTAACCTCGATAATTTAGAATTATTCTGTTATATATGTCCATTTGGATATAAAAATAAGAAGCATGAATATGTTCAGTTACTTACAAGAAAACCGCTTCCTTCAAAGCTGCAAAAATACGTGATACAATCTGTGACTCTATTAAGTAAATACTTCGATATTTATTTAGAATGGGGACAACAAAAAGCAGAAATACAGTTACTCGAACATATAATTCAACGTGCAACACATCAATTACGTAATTCTTTAGGGTTAATCGGTTTGTATGCAAAAAATTTATGTTTGGGATTACATGAAAATTCTCATAGAGAACAAGCAAGTATCATCAGTGAAAGTATTCAGGAATTGGATACTAATTTGACTGATTTAATTTATTGCGGTCAGAAAGATAAATCAAGGGTTAGTTTGCAAGATTTACGAAGTGTGGTAGGAGAAAGTTTGAAAGGCTTACTTCCTTTAACACATCAAAAGAAAATACAAATTTTATTACCAGATACATCTACGTCTTTACTAATCGATCGCTTGCAAATCAAACAAGTATTCGATAACTTACTTAGTAATGCTGTCCATTTTAGCCCAGAAAGTGGAAATATTCAAATTAGTTGGCAAGTTTTTCACAGCGAAGTAATTATCAAGATTTCTGACCAAGGTTCGGGATTATCTCATGAAGATGCACAAAAGGTATTTACACCTTTTTATTCCCGTCGTCCAGGTGGTACTGGACTGGGTTTAACAATTGCCAAAAAAATTATTCTTGACCACCAGGGTAGTATTTGGGCACAGAATTCACCAGAAGGAGTGGTCGATCCATTTTGTAGTTTTACCTAGACCATAAGTTGTTTAAATACTGTTAATTATTTATTCTAGAGGTAAAGCAAAAAATCAGGCTGATTGAAGTATTAAGTGTTAAAAAAAATATGTTTTTTTGTCTCTAGATTTAAATAACAATATTTTTTAGTTGTTTCAATTATTTGTTGAGCTTCATTTTATGAATACGATTGAAAATCTTTCGATTCTACTAGTTGATGATGAATACCGCTTTCGTCAAGGATTGAAAACTCTTCTAAATTTTTATGGTATTAATGATTCTTTGTCTTTAGAGGTGGTTGGTGAAGCTGGAACTCAGGAAGAAGCATTAAATATAGCAACTCAACTATCTCCGGATTTAATTTTACTAGATTTAGAACTTGCTGGAGGAGATGGAATTACAACATTAGTAAAGCTCAAAGAAATATCTTATGCTGGCAAAGTTTTAGTATTGTCAGGACATCAAGAAGATGATTGGATATTTAGAGCTATGCAAGTAGGTGCTGCTGGGTATGTATTTAAAACTCGTTTAGCAACCCAATTATACGAGGCTATTAATACCGTTTTCAAGTCTGAAGTTTATTTACCTGCGGAGGTTGCTAGTGGTTTTTTTCGTCGTTTTCAAGCAAGCTCTAATTCATGTTTACAAATTCGTCGTCAGCTACACTTGACAGAGCGGGAACAAGAAGTTTTAAACTGGTTAACTCAGGGAGCTTCTAATGAGGAAATTGCTAAACATTTATATGTCACAGTTGCCACTGTCAAAGCTCATTTGACTAGTATTTTTGAAAAACTGGAGGTGACAAGTCGTACTCAAGCGATTGTTGCGGCTTTAAAATTAGGACTAATTCATGCTTAATATTTTTGTAAATGTTTAGTTCTTATTGGAGTAAAATTAGTGCCGATCAAGAAAAACTCATATCAAGAATACAGGTGCTATTGTAATACACCGCTAAATTGCGATCGCCCTTTGCAAACTGTTATCGATACACCGGAAGCAAAACATCTTCCGGTAAAATACTGCACTGGTTGCGGTTTTCCAGCGATTATTGCCCAAAATACTGAGATTAAGGGTAATCGTATTTATAAAGTTAGCAGTTTCCTGGGTACGCGGGGATTGGGTCGTATGTATTCAGGAATACGTATCGATAATAACCAACCTGTAGTGATTAGGGAATATTTACTACCTAACCGTAGTTTTAATGATGAAGAGACTCGTCAGCGTAAAGAAACTTTTAAACGTGTAGCAGGGGTAAGTCTTGCGGATGGTAGGAATCAGAATTTTCGTTTGATTAATCCAGTAGAAGCGATCGCAGATGAACGAGGAGAACGCTGTTATTTAATTATTCAGGAGGTGGATGTCTCCCAAACTTTCAGGCAACATTTGCAAGAGAATGGTGGGATGCAAGCTCCACAAGTACGGGAAGTGCTCAACCAAGCATTGCAAACTCTGCAATTTCTCCACACTCAAAAGTTGCGTCTACCTGCGAATCAAATACAGCAAGGAATGGCTCATGGAAATATTAGCTTAGATAGTATTTTAATTAAATTAGAAAAAAGTCAAAACAATCAAAGTAATCAACAGTTTTATATATATTTTTGCGATTTAGCTATTTGGGAATCTTTGTTTGAACATCCTACATTTCAAGCTTCACAAGCTAAACCAGAAGATGATTTAATCGCATTAGGGCTAGCAGCATTTTATTTATGCTTAGGACGAGATATTGATAGCAATTCCGGTCAACCTCTCAACCCTAAAGATGATAGACTATGGTCGAATACTGATTCTCACCTCAAGCTATTTCTTCATCGGTTGATTGGGTTAGATACTTCTTTTGAAAGTGCAGAAATAGCACGTAAAGCATTATTGCAGCTTCCCAAACCAAGCCAAAGCAATAATTTAACGACTTCACAGGAGGAAGAAGAACAAGAAAAAGGTTGGAAAAAAACTTGGGTTGTTTTTTGGGGAATTTTAGCTTTAATATTGCTAGGAGGTGGCATTTGGTATTTTTTCATACGAACATCTCCTAGCATTAAACGGGAAAACCCTCTATGGTCTCGTCTAGTTCCTAACTTTTCTGATGTTCCTAATCTTCCACCAAGAGAATTCACTTATACGGCAGAAAAAAACAGTACATGGGGTTTTGTTTTAAGACAAAAACCACAAACAACAAAATTCGTTGAAGAAACACTTACTAAAGTCTCAAATACAACATTTAATTACCAAGCTGTACAGTCACCAGATGTCAGAGTTCGCAGCTTACCATTAGACACAGTACGGGAATGCACGATACAATCATGCAAAGCATACTTTGCCATTACATCTTTTCCAGCAGAAGATGGGGGGCTAAAAAGTCAAGCGATCGCATCCGATGGTTTACTTGTATATGTTGCTCACAGTAAAAAAAGACTCGAATCTTCCTCAGCTTCTCAAAGGGAGAATCAGTTTAGATACACTGCGTAAAATTTATACTGGTCAAACGACAAACTGGAAGGACGTAGATAAAAATTTACCAGATTTACAAATAAAACCCTACGCACCAACCGAACCTGAAGCTGTTTTATTATTCCAAAAAAGAGTATTGAATGATGATCCGCAATCAATAGCTAACTATAAAACAGTAACTACGCAATATACCCAAGCAACCGAAGAAACCACAAAAGTTATACGCGCCCAATTTGACGACAATCAAGCTGGTATTATTGCTTTTGGGATTGTCGGCAAAGTTTGGAATCAGTGTAATGCCTATCCCCTAGCTATAAGTCAAGATGAGAATAAAGGAAATGCTATTCAACCTTTATTTAAACCAGAGGGTCAACCCATAGACCCAGACATCGATTTATGTATAAAAAGAAATTATTATATTGATGAAAGTAATTTTGAGCGCTATCCTTTAAGCAATCAACTTTTTGCGGTGTACCCTAAAGACAACAGCCTACCTCCTGGGGGTTCGGCATTTTGTAAATTGTTAATCACCCGTGAGGGTCAATCTCTCCTGCAAAAAGCAGGGCTAGTTCCTTTATTGAGTCTACCTGAAAATGCCTGCCAATAAGTGCTCTAATTCCGGTTGCGAATATTTCAACCGTCCTTTACCTAACAACATGGAGTGTTGTCCTGGGTGTGGTAGACCACTTGGTAATGTTATTGCTTCTCCACCAGCATCTACTCCTCCTCCCGCAGATTCAAATTTTGTTTCTCATCCACAAGTTCAACCACGACAACCTCCTCAACAACAAATACCCTCAGAAAATACTAATTATCAACCTCGTTCTCCTTACATTCCAGCAACACCACCACCACAACCACCTCGTCCAGTTCGACCCGTGCTGAAACTAATACACACGACGACCGGGAGAGAATTTCGCTTTCCAGGGGAAGAGGGATATATTGGTAGGCGATCGCAAATTCATGGTACAGTTCCAGAAATTGATTTAGTGGGTATTCCCCATGAGGGGGTTGTTTCCCGTTCCCATGCACGAATTTTTTGGGACTGGAATCAAAATAGTTATATGATTTTGGATACTAGCAGAAATGGCTGTTATCTCAATGGAAATCCCCTTTCTCAAGGAGTTAATCATCGCTTGAGTAATGGTGATTCTTTACAGCTAGGTCAGGAAGGGTTAGTACAGTTTACGGTTATAGTTGGTCAAATTTAAGGTAGTTGACCCCGTAAAGAAAGCCAATTTATTGCCTTTGAATAATTTTTATGCTCTTTCAAGCATTCTTCGTTCTTCATCATCTAGTTCGGGAATTATGAAATCTATTATTTTTTGGTACTGTGAATGATCGGGAAATTTTTGAAGAGCTTGGAGGGTAGCAAAACGGATATCAGGTTTTCCTGCGAGTAGGTAACTAACAAGCTTGCTTGCTCCTTTTACTTGTTGGGACGTATTTAAACCATGCTGAATAATAAAAGAAATAGCGTCTTCCACTGTAGCAGGTGGATTTTGCTCAGATTTCAATTTTAGAGATGTCTCCAACGCAATGCGATCGTCTGCATAGCGCACGGCTAAGACTACTAAAGAATGATTAATATCTTCTTTCAACAATGGGGGTTGAAAGGAGCGATAGCCTGCTAGGATGCGAAGCAAATTTAACTGGGTTTCGCTGTTAACAGTATTATCGAAAGGCTTTAAAATATCCACATTTATAGGGGCTAGTTCAAACTCGTCGAACTCGTCCATACATTCCTTAAGGTCACGAAGCCCCGCAGCTATGCGGTCAGAGTTTCCGGATTTTAGGTCTGCTTCGATTTCCTCTGGTAAACGCCACATAATTTCTCCTTATTTTGAGCTTGGATCAGATGGCCAGTTTGGCTGTACTTTGGAAGTGCCATCGGGGTTCCATACACTTGGGTAATCTGTTACACGGTTGTTCCACTCATTCAAGGCAGGTTGCATTTTGTTAACACGCTCCTGCGCTCGAATAATCGCATTGTTAATTTCGTCTAGCTTGTTGGGGTCACTGATATAACGCTTATACTTATTAAGGTTTTGAATTGCTTCTTTAAGTACTTGAATGTAATCAGCAATTTTTTGATAATGCCCTTCTGATGATTTATATGGTTTTCCTGTCTTTATTTCCTCGCGCAATGCTGTTTCGGAGGTTTTATCACCTAAAGTCGCTTTAGGACGAGTAGTACCATCAGTTTCGTCACAGCTATTCTTGATTCGAGTAAGTTCCTCGTCAGCTTTTTCCAGAAAGGAAAGATTCCGTTCATTAATCTTGTTCTGAAATTTTTCATCTGTGAGGTGTTTAGCTTCAAAGAATTTATTTGCCTTGTCTACATCGTAAGTACCATCGCTATTTTTATAAGCTTTTTCCATCTGCGAAAAACGGTCTTCTGATAACAGTTCTCGCTGTTGGTCAAATGCCTCACGAGCTTTTTCAGAAAGACGTGAATATAACTCATTAAGGGTTTTCGTAGGCTGAGTTAATGGTTCAACAGGGTCTTTACCTGGCTCAACGGGGTCTTTACCTGGCTTGGGTACAGTTTTTTCCCCTTGAATTTGTGGCTTCGGCTTACCACGCAGCAAATTCTTCGCTGACACCAAGAAACCACCTAAAAATACAAGTCCCATACCTAACCGCTCCCAGCGCTCAAATCCTTTTAGCTCTTTGCCAAAGGCACGCTGCCCAGCAAGACCTTCAATAATAAAGGGAATACCAGTGAGGTCAAGAATACCAAGTGTTACTAGTCCCAGCCCACGCCAAAATCCAGCATCTTGACCTGGATTATCAGCATAAAATTCTTGGAAGCGGTTGTAAATTCCTAATGGAATGGCAATTACAAGACCAACAACGACAACTATAATAGCCGCAACTTTAGCGGAAATACCAATAGCTACTAGCAGCGCTCCTAAACCAGCCATTGCTAACCAGCCAACTGCTATGATAACTAAGCCTGCCAAAATACCAAATAGTAACCCCCCCCAAAACTCTCCAAAGGTATCTGCAAACCACTTTTTAACCTTGTCAACAAGATTGCCAAAAAAGCTGGTAATAGAACCCCAAATACCTCGATGAATTCGCGTTGCTGGAGTGTTTCCTGACGCTGCCGAACGGCTTTCTGCCTCTGTTTTGAGTTGCTCGTATTTGCCTGCTATTTGCCCCACTGTTGCTGACATTTCTTGTCGAGCGTCGGCAATGAGGTTGTCTTCACTCTTCAATCCATCGTCTACTATTTGAGAGAGGGCTGATATTGCCTCATTGTGGGTAGTTTCCACTTGAGAGCGGAATTGTTGATCGACGTTCGTTAAGTCAGCGATTGCTTGATTAACACTGCTGGTAAGTTTTTCTTGGAAAGAAACTGTTGCGCTTTCCATTCCAGTGCTTGCATTTTGCGCTCCTTCCTGTAAAGATTGAAGCATCTGGGAGGCAGTTTGTTGAGCAGATGTAATTCGTTCGCTTACTAATTCAGAAAGCTGAGAGTTAAGATTTTCAGATTGCCCAGCTAGTTCTGTTTGAGCATTGTTACTGTATACGTTTAAAGCAGCAATCGCCCCATTGTAAGCCTCCTGCATATTTTGACGCATTTGAGTGGAGGCTGCTTCTACTTGACTAGGTTCGGGTTGCTCCATTGTGCGTAACTGTGCAGCAGCATTTGCACCATAATTAATCAGCGATTCTTGCAGGGAAGTAATCTGATTGGTAAATGGTTCTTGCAGTTGGCCACCTAATTGCTGCGTTACGCTTGATGTTTGCTCCACCCAAGTCTGTATTTGTGTTAAAGCATTATTTTTCTCAGTTTCTAAGGTCGCAACGCTTTGATTTCCCATTTCCTGGGCTGCGGCTATTGCTTGTTGTGCGATTGAGTCTGTGCGGCTTCTGGCAGCATCAATAAATTGACTAAGAGAGCTTTCTATACTAACGCCTGTTGTGTTCAACTGTTGCAGATAATTTTGCAATAAACCGTCATATCTTCCAGCTTGCTGAGTCGCTTCTAACCGAACTCGTTGTGCTAAATCGTTTCCTGTTTGGCGACATTTCTGAGCAGTGTTTTCCGCAATTTTTTGTAAAGCTTTTTGTTGCGCTTCTACTGAAGGTGGTTCACCATTAGTTTTGACGGATGCTGCTTCAGCGAGAATGCTGGTAGCTTTTTCCTGACTTTGATTTAGCGCACGTTGAGCTTGAGTATCCCCTGCGGCAATAGTTTGTTGCTTTTGTTCCTGAATAAATGCTACTGCACCTTCTCTTTGTGTTTGCTTAGTTGTGTAAAATCTTTGCTTTTCGGCATCTGCAAAATTGCTAATAGCTGTGTGATTTTGTTCTTGTGATGATGATATAGCTGCGACTGTTTCTGCAACCTTAGCTTGGACAGCTTCTTGTTGAGTTGTATAAGCAGACACAATTTCAGAGCGAGCCTGTTCTGCTTTGATTTGTATAGAAGCTGCTAATTCAGATATCTGTGTGGTTATAGAATCAAGTGTTTTTGTCCCTTGCAATGCAATTTCTTGAGCCAATGCTTGAGATTCCTGAGTAATTGCATCTGCTTGAGTTGTAGCAAGGGCAATACCATCCTCATTTAAATTTACATTACCTGCGGTGCCAACAGCTATACCTATATTACTAGTATTGGAAGTTTCTTCTAAGGATAATGGGATATTAGCATCTAAATTTGCTAGCTCTATAGCAGGTTCAGTTGCTACCTCCAGTTGTGGTGTAGTTGCATCCGTTATGGGTAAGGTAGCCAAAGTGATTGTGGTAGGTGCCTGCACTTCAGGAGTATTTGTTTGTTGAGAATTAGCTCTGTTTTCAATTACTGCCTGATTTTGGTTAGATGGTTCTACAGTAGTCGCAGGTGTTGCATAATCATTAGGTGCGGCAATTAAAGTTGGAGAAGCTGGTATAATGCTTTGCTGTTGCTCGATCTTAGTAACTGCAAATGGAGAGGGTGCTTCTGGTAATTGCGGTATAAGTTTTTCTTCCTCATTATCCTGAGCGGAATAACTTGGCGAGGCGAGATTTTTTTCACTCCCCGTTTTTTCTTCTGGTGGGCTTGTAGGTATATTACTGCTTGGAATTGGTGCTGGAGAAGTTTCGTCTCCTCTTAGTTTCCTAACATCATTAGCAATAATATTTTCTTGAGCATATGCTTCCTGTTCTAATGGGTCTGTTGGCTTACTAATGGTATCTTCATCAGAAGACGATAAAATTTTGCCATCACTGTTTTGCTTAACGTGGGTTAGTTCATGACTAAGAATTTTGTCTCCCAAAGGTGTACCTGGCGCATAAAACCCATTAGCAAAGTAAATATCAGAACCAAGCGTGAAAGCTTCTGCTCCCATCTGACGTGCAGCATTGTCGGCTTCATTGCTCGTGTGTATGCGGACACGATCTAAAGACGTACCCATCGACTTCTCAAAAACATTACTGTCTTCTGGTTGCAGAGGTTTTCCAGCGTCTTGAGGGATGGGAGGAATATTGTCATTGTTTAAAAATCCTCTGGGTAATATGACTTCGCTGTGTTGATTAAATATTTCTGCTTCGTTTGTAATAGTTTTTGATGTTGGACGCAATGATATTCGGCTAAGATCGTGACCGATAGGTTCTTGTTTAAGAGTTTCTAAGTCTTGAGATTGTTTATTTGAAAACTGTTCCTCTTGAATACTGGGTTGTACTTCTTTTTGAGGAGAAGCCAAATCTTGCATCCCTCCCAAGCAGCTTGTGGGGGATGCAAGATTTGGCTTACTAACGATAGGTGTCGCTTTTTTCTGGCGTTTTTCGTAAATGCTATCGCTCATTCGACTTTTCCCTACCCAATATCAGAACTAGGCTACTCCATCCATACCAATAAAAGAATATCCGAAGGTCGAATAACTTTGCTTAATATTAAAACCACAACAATCCCAAATCCTTAACCCCAAATCAAAAATCCAGAGAGTTCGACCTTTGGCTAATTTTGATTTTGCCACAATTCCCTTAGTCTGTAATTGAGAAAGTGTTTGTTAATTATGGACTTCCAAAGCATCAAACCGACCATTGCACCTGTTGGAGATATTGGTGGTACGGCTGGATACGCTGCGATACCCGCAACTTCTGAAGCTGATGCGGGTAAGTATCTTAGCGACTCTATGTTATTGGATAAATTGTGCGATCGCGTTTACGAATTGTTACAGGAAGACATGCGATCGCAACGCGAGAGAGTAAGAAACTATGGAGCGAGGAGGTGGTAGTTATGGCTAATAACGGTACTGTGACACATGAATTAAATTATGTGACGACCAATCGTTTTTATGTGGAGATAGATAGTGCGATCGCTGCTTCTTTTACTGAATGTACGGGATTGAGCGTTCAAATTAAGAAAAATGTTTTTTTTGAAGGTGGTGTCAATGACCAACAGCGTATTTATTTAGGTCACGCAGAATTTGCAGATGTAACACTGAAACGGGGAATTACAGACCACTTTGGCTTTTTAAACTGGGTGACTAAAATTTTTGATGAAAATAATAGCGATAAAAATCTTCGACGCAATGTCAACATTATTTTATTCAATCAAGCAGGAGAAACAATGATGAGTTGGACTCTGATTGGAGCAATTCCCATTACTTGGAAAACACCTGCTTTGCAAGGAGATGGGAATGCTGTTGCAATAGAAGAACTGACTTTAGCTTATGAAGGATTGAAAGTCTCTAAAGACAAAGGTGGTGGTAACCCAGTCAACCGAGAACCAACATCAAGATTTTTTTCGTCTAATTAATTCAATGAAGTTATTTTTATCAAAAATCAACAATGCAAGTAATTCAACCTTTGCTTGGTTTGTCTAAATTTCCACTAGGAATCGTCAAAAATTTTGACCTATCGAATAGACTCTTACTAAAACAAGATTCTAATTTTCAGTTGGGTTTGAAAAATGCTATTCAGCCTTTAGGAGCGAGTTCAGGAGTCGGATTACAGACTAAATCGCCATGTGTACAGCCATTAGTAAATCGTTCTAAATTATTACTACCTCGTCAAGATAAAGCCGTAATTGACGAAAAGGTATGGAATAGTGAAAATTGGGATATTAATGAGTTTACAACGTTTTCTACATATGAATTAGAGAAGGAATTAGAGAATGAGTTAGAAACTGATATTTTTCTGAGTCAAGAAGAGAAACATACTTCTTATAATAGTGACTTCAATAGTAATATAGACTCCATAGAAAATCCTTTTACAACTATTATTACTGATTTATTGCCAAGCAATAATCAAAGTAATTTCGATACTCATATTGAAAATGAAAGCGTTAATATTAATAATGCGAATATTGAAACTAACAATATCCATGCTACTAGCGATGTCAGAAGAGAAGAAAATATCCTAGAACAATTACCTAAAAAAACAAAGTCAAAATCAAAGGATACATCGATAAAAAAATCTAGAACTAAAAAAAGTAGCAATAAAAAATCTCATAACTTAGTGGCTAATAATATTCAGTCTAGCCATAATGAAATGTCTGGAGATACTTCAGTCAAGCAACATTTATCAGAAGCAGAAAATATATTACAAGAAAATCAATACATTCCAGCGATCGCAGCACAGCAAGTAACACATCATTCAGAAAACAATGATGATAATACAGATGTTTATTTAAAAGAAATACAAAATCAAAAGTCGATATTTTCCCCAGAAGAAACCACGCTTTTTCAGGGAATCGAGGAATCCAATAATATAGAGGAGAAGACATTAGAATCAGATTTGACCGTATTAGACAATAATTCAATTAATCAATCAATCAATCAGCCACCTATCCAAAAAGATAATTCTAGTGTAATTGAGGGTTTTCAAAATCAGGAAAACTTAGCGATCGATGAATCTAATTCTCAAGTAATTCCTGAATTACTTTTACAAATGTCACCTGATATTTTAGAAAGTAGTAATTTTTTAGAAAAACAAAATAGTTTTGACGATTTGAGTGATATCCCCCAAAATATATCTCACATACCACAAAAACAGATTACAGATAATTCATCTATTCAAGCAGAATATAAACAGCACAATAGTGAACCAAATAAAATAGAAAATAAATCTTCTTTAGACACAGAAGCATCTGATGTTGGCTCTACTGAAATTATCAACACAATTTACACCTCAGAAGCTTACGTAAATACTAGTGAGAATAGTGAGACTACCTTATTACCTATTATCCAAACAGCGAGCGAAAATGAAATTACAGAAAATCAATTAACAATAATTAAAGATAATCATCTGAATAATCAAATCAGTAATCAAGAGATTAATTCAGAAGCAATAACCAAAGATATTTCTCCTCTACCAAACGTTGATTCTGTAATTCAAAAAATAACTCCAGGTAATTTAGAGGTAGATAATAAAACAGATCGTCAAATAAATCATCCCGTACAATCAGCAAACTCCGATACTGAAAATACGAATACTCAAAACATAGTCACAAATTTGATCGGACATCAGCAAATAGAATCTGCTGAAATGTCATCGAATGACTCTAATAAAGAAACATCAAGAGGTGATGAATTAGATAATTTAGAAGTAGATCATGAAACACATCATCAAATAAATCATCCTCTACAATCAGCAAACCCCGATGCTGAAAATACGAATACTCAAAACATAGTCACAAATTTGATCGAACATCAGCAAATAGAATCTGCTGAAATGTTATCGAATGACTCTAATAAAGAAACATCAAGAGGTGATGAATTAGATAATTTAGAAGTAGATCATGAAACAAATCATCAAATAAATCATCCCCTACAATCAGCAAACCTCGATGCTGAAAATACGAATACTCAAAACATAGTCACAAATTTAATCGGACATCAGCAAATAGAATATGCAGAAATTTCATCGAATTACTCTGATAAAGAAACATCAAGATATGATGCTTTAGAAGATATTACTGTTATTCAAAGAAATACTCAGCAGGATGATAGCATATCTCAAGTAGTAGATGATATAAAACTTAATTTTACAGCAAATAATACTCCCAGTAATATCCCTACAGAAAATATTAAAGCTAGAAAAGAAAATGTTGAGAATACAAGCATTGAATTAAAAAAATAGAAGATAATAACAACTCATTGTTTCTGCAAAAAGACACTTCACAAGAAAAAATACCAGCAAAAATTGTCTCTTCAAATCTTGAAGACAATTCTTTAGAAACACAAATTATAGAAAATATCCCAGATTCAAACGAAGAATCATCAAGAAATAACTTTGTTAATTTATTAAACCAATTATCTGAAAACTTACCTGATAATTTACCTAATAACTTACCAGCACCTATAGGTTATGCTACTGGTGGATTAGTTGCACAAACTAAAATCTCAGATAACCCACCAATTGCACCTTCTGATACTGTACCTGCGATGCTTACTCCTGGAGAGTTTGTCATCAATGCTAGGGATGCACAAAAAAATATTAATGTTTTGCGTCACATTAATCATGGTGGAACATTACCAGAGAATATAACTACCTCGATCGCTCCAAGTATTGAACCAATAGAAGCAAAAGATACTAGTTCTATTCAACCTTCGCCTCAAGTAGATAATTTTCAAAATAGTCCTGATATTATCTTTCCTAAAACCACAAATACTTCTGTTTCATCTGTCGGGCAAAATTCCGAGACTAGAAGTCCTGGAATTATTGCGCGTCATCCTTTGCAATTTAATACATTTGATAACTCCAACAAAAGCGTACAAGATGAAACTTTAATAAGTACAATAACAAATAATTCTAATCATTATTCATCACCATCTTTGGTTTTTCGGCAAGCAAATACAAACAATACAGCTACAGATAATAACTTTAATACTAGTTTACCCACTCAATGGGGAAGCGTAGAAGAATTATTAAATGGGAATGCGGAGGAATTTACAGCATTTAATTTTAGCCCAGATCGACAATCAAACTTACATAATTCGACAAATTTACAAATACCACAAATATTGACTAAGCGCTTACCTGCTATTCAAGGTTTTGCTGATGGCGGAGAAGTGGCTGAATCAGATATTGCTACAGATATAGAACCTGTAACAGAAACCATACAAAGTCCTGCTGACTCTGCTAATAATTCTGACTCTTACAAAGAAGAAAAGAACGAGGATAATTCTCCAGATTTAGAAACATTAGCTCGTGAGATTTATAGCAAGTTGCGCCAACGTTTAGAAATAGAAAGAGAACGTTATGGCATGTATTCAGGTCGTTTACCTTGGTAGTTGTTTTCCAATATTCCGCCAAGATTTGTCATATTTAATTAAATGAGGAGAAGTAGACAAATGCCTAGTGATACAAATAAACCTACATTTATAGAGCCACAAAAAAAACAAGCAAAACTCGAAAAAGCAAAGCTGAAAGCTTATAACGGTGAGTCTGACGATATTGAATTTATGTTTAATCCTACGGAACTTAGTTTTACAAGGACTGTAAAGTGGGAAAGCAAGCAAGGAAATAGAGGAAGTGAACTATTACCAAAAGTGAATTTTTCTGGTGTTGACCCTTATAAGTTTACTCTCAAACAATTACTTTTTGACACCTATGAAACGAAAAAATCTGTAATGGAGGAACATATAAACAAAATTAAGAAAGGAGTAGAAACAATCCAAGGAGGTAGAGATAAGCGTCCACCAGTTTACATTTTGAGTTGGAAAGACGAATATTTTCATTGTGTAATTACTAGCTTAACTTACACACTTAATATGTTTTTAACTGATGGTACACCCGTAAGAGCAATGGTAGATATTAGCTTACAAGAAGTTGATAAAAATAATCTTCCAGGAGGTAGAGCATCGTCGAGTACAGGTAGTCATCGAACTAGTAGTACCCAAGCTCGGAGCTTACCAAATACCCCTCCCAATACTGCTCGTCCAAGGAGATAAAGTAGGCTGAAACCCTTGCGATATAGTTGTACATCATGTTTAAAAGACACTTAACCGAGCAGTATTGATACCCCTCCAACTTAGGAAGTCGAAGTCATCATATAAATATAGTATTCTATACAAATATGCCTACAGATGTCAAAAACAGTCTTTATTTATGCGAACCACGCCTACAATTTTCTAGCGGTCAAGGTTGGCAAAAAGCCGATCCTGAATTAATTAAGGATTTACTACAAATTACCATCGAAGAAAGCCTGCATTTACCAGCAATGTTTACTTTGGTGGTACACAACAGTCATCTTCCTACCACCAATAGAGATGAACATAAACCTCGCCGACATGAGAAGTTTTTTGAAATAGGTAAAAAGATACGTTTGGGTTTTGTTTCCAGCACAACTCAAGACAGTAATTTCACAAAAGAAGATCAAGATTTTATGATTGAAGGTGAAATTACAGGCATTGAAATGCACTTTAATGAAAAATCAGAAGCTCCTATTATCGTTCGTGGCTATGATATTTCCCATCGCTTACATAGAGGTCGTCACAATCGCTCATTCTTAAATGAAACTGATACCAGTATTGTAGAAAAAATAGCCAAAGAAGTCGGAATCAAAAAAGGTCGAATAGACCCCAGTGGAGAACCTCATGAGTATGTATTTCAAGAAAATCAAACTAATATGGAATTTCTGCGGGAAAGAGCAGCCCGTATTGGTTTTGAATTTTTTATTACAGAAGATAAACTCAATTTTTGTAAACCTCAAAGTCAGAATTCTTTATCATTAAAATGGTTAATTGATATCAGTCATTTTAGTACCCGTATCACCAGTGCGGAGCAGGTGAGCGCAGTAGAAGTACGTAGTTGGGACTACACCCAGAAGAAATTAATCACCTCCACAGCAAGTTCGGAAAAAGTCATAACTAAAACAGGAAATAAACAGGGAAGCAGGGTCAGTACCGAATACAATCTCAACAATAAACCACCGAAAATGACTGTTGTAGACCAGCCTGTATCCACTGCTAAACAAGCAGAAGCAATGGCACAGGCTTTGTGCGATGAGCTTGGAGGTGAGTATGTATATGCTGATGCCAAAGCCGAGGGAAATCCGCAAATTCGACCCGGAAAACTAATCAAGCTTGAAGGAATGGGCGATCGCTTTGATGGTGAATATTACGTAACCGAAACCCGTCATTTTTACAACCAACGAATTTATTCTACTGAATTCAGCGTTCGCGGATTGCGATCGGGCAGTTTGTTAACAACTATCTCACCCCAAGTCCATTTACAGCCAGGTCAAACTTTCTTAGCGGGAATTGTTACAGATAATAAAGACCCTAAAGGTTGGGGTAGGGTGAAAGTAAAATTTCCCACCCTCACCGAAGAACATGCCAGTCATTGGGCTAGAGTTGTTGCATCTGGTGCTGCAAATGGTAGAGGTTTTGATTGCTTACCGGAGGTCAACGATGAAGTATTGGTTGGTTTCGAGCATGGGGATATTCACCGTCCCTATGTTATTGGTGGTGTCTGGAATGGTAAAGATGCACCACCGGAAAAGTAGATGATTCCATCCAAGGTGGTAAAGTGCGATTGCGTACTATTAAAACTCGCACAGGACATACACTCCAATTTGTCGAAGAAGATAAAGGTGGTAGTAAAACAGGTGTTCGTCTACAAACAAATAAAGGTCATAAAATTTATTTAAACGACAGTGAAGCTTGCATCGATATTGAAACCAAAGGTGGTCATAAAATTAAAATGGATGACCAAGGTAAAGCGATATCACTTGATTCTACAGGGAATTTATCAATCAAAGCAAAAGGTAATATCGAAATTAAAGCCAATGGAACTATTACCGTGAATGGGGCAATGATTTATTTAAATTAGTAGAGATGCGATATATCGTGTCTCTACTACTATGATTTATTTTTACTGCAAATATCAAGGGATAAAATTATGGCTGGTAAACCTGCTGCTCGTGTTGGAGATATGACCGCTCACGGTAGTCCTTTGTCCATTGGACCAGGTAGCATGAATGTGATGATTGGCAAAAAGCCTGCTTGGAGAGGAATTTCCGCAGCACAAGCAGCATTATTAGCACAAACCTTTGCTAAGGGAATGGAAGATATTGGTAAAGCACAAGTAAAAATGGCTGCTGCTAGTGGAACACCTGCTGCACCTGCTGCTGCGACGAATCTTGCCGACACTGTTGTAGAAGCAGTGGGAAATATGGCAAATTTAATGGCTAGTTTTGCCGCAGATATTCACAGTTGCCCTATTGTCAAAGTAGCAGTTCCTGATGGTGTAGGTGTAGTCATTGATGGCAGTCAAACAGTTTTAATTAACGGTCTTGCTGCTTGTCGCATGGGCGATACTATTCAGGAAACCACAAGTATAAATAAAATAGCTGTGGGTGAATTTACCGTCATGATTGGAGGGTAAAACAGGCTAACGCAAGAAAATCCAAAATCCAAAATCCAAAATTATTAGACCTTTGGCGAATATTTTTATATTTGCAGTCTCGATATTCTAAATATAAATAACGAGGGCTGTCACAATGTCGGATATAGTTGATAGTCAAGAACGAGACTACTTAGGGACTGGTTGGGCTTTTCCGATGCGATCGAGTTTACAGGGAGGGTTGCAACTATCTTCCGATGTCCAAAAAGTCGAACAATCGATGTGGATTATTCTCCGCACGGGAATTGGAGAACGGGTGTATCGTCCGGATTTTGGTTCGCGTTTGGCTGAACTTGCTTTTGCTCCAATGAATAGTGAAACCCTTATGCTGGCTCGTCTTTATGTTTTAGAAGCCCTAGAAGTTTGGGAACCACGAATAACTATAGAAAAAATCATAATTGAACCCTATCCCGTACAAGGTATTGATAAAAGTGTCAGCAATTCATATTCGATGAAGGGTGAAGAAGGCAGGTTAGATATTATTATTATTTATCGTCTCAAAGACCAGCCCGATATTCATAGTTTTGTTTATCCATATTATTTAATTTCGGCAACACAGGAATAGGTTGTCTAGAAACGCGATGTATCACACCTCTACATCAATCTAAAATCCAAAATCTAAAATCTAAAATATCACCGTGGAATTCGATTTTTTAACAAAATTACCTAATTCAAATCTGGACGATCGCGCTTTTGATGATTTGGTCGAAGAGTGCATCCAACGCATTCCTCGCTACTGTCCGGAGTGGACTGACCATAATCTCAGCGACCCTGGAATTACTTTTATTGAGGTATTTGCTTGGTTAACCGACCAAATGCTACTCAGGTTTAACCAAGTCCCTCGCAAGAATTATGTGGCATTCCTGGAACTACTGGGAATCCGTCTCCAACCCCCAGCACCTGCACAAACCGATTTAACTTTTTATCTAACTACTGATTTACCAGAAACCTACAGAATCGAAGCTGGGGTAGAAGTTGCAACTATACGAACGGAAACAACAGAAGCGATCGCTTTTAGTACCGATCGCCCTTTAATTATTGGTAAACCCCAACTACGTCACTTTTTAACGGCACAAACGGCAGAAAATATACCCGTTGCTTTGCGCGATCGCTTTACTAATCAATGGACTCGTAATCCTACAGGTTTGTGGGAAGGTAGAGAACAAGGTCTTTTTGAAGATACCCCCCAACCAGGAAACTGTTTTTACCTTGTATTAGAACCAGAAGACCCTTTAGACGGAAATGTTTTAGCTATTTCTCTCCAAGGTGCTGCTGCTACACCTACTGGAATTAACCCCAATAATCCCCCCCGTAGTTGGGAAGCTTGGGATGGGGAACAATGGCAACCTGTATTATTACAGCCAACAGATGATGCAACGCGGGGTTTTAGTTTTTATGAATTTGCTCAACAAGGAGGCAACCCAATCCAAGGAACAGAGGTGATTTTGCACCTACCAGAAAGGTTTCCTGTTCAGAGTTTTACTAGCTACCGGGGTCGTTGGTTACGCTGTGTTTTTACCCCTCCAGAGAGAAATCAATCGGGATTTGGTAGTTCTCCGCGCATCACAGGGTTAGGAGTGCGATCGCTTGGTGCTACAGTCAGAGCCAGCCAAAGTTCTCTTGTCGAACAGGAACGCTTGGGAATTAGCGATGGAAAACCCGGTCAAACCTTTCAAATTCAAGGAACTCCGATTTTAGCAAGACGGGAAAATGAGTATATTGTCGTTACTCCCCCTGGTGGTTTACCCCAAACTTGGCAAGAAGTATCAGACTTTGCCGACTCCCAACCGGATGACCTCCACTACACGATTGATTCCCTCACCGGAATAGTCCAATTTGGTCCTCTAATTCGCGAACCTGACCAACTGCGAAGTAAAACCCGCATCCGCAGCAAAATTCAACAACCCGCACCAGAAGATACTCAGGTGCAAATCCGCGATACTGAGCTACAAGGACTAGAATACCAATATGGAGCAGTTCCACCACGGGGTTCTGAAATTAAGATGCTAGCTTATCGTACAGGGGGTGGTCGTCAAGGCAACGTTCAAAAAGACACCCTCAAATTTCTCAAAGCTGCTGTACCCTACATTGAGCGGGTAACTAACCACAAACCTGCAATTAACGGGGCAAATGCCCAATCCCTAGAGCAAGCTGTTTTGAAAGCACCACAGATTTTACGTACCCGCGATCGCGCTATCACCAGTGAAGATTTTGAAATTTTGGCACAAAAAGCAGGAGACGGAGCAGTTGCCAGGGTGCGTTGCATACCAGCAAACTCTATGAGTAGTGCGGGAACAGTGCGTTTAATTGTCGTTCCCCAAGCAAATACAGATGCCATTACCCAAGGTGAAGGTATATCACCCGATTTATTTACCCTCCAACCAGCATTACGCGATCGCGTTATCAGCTACCTAGACGAAAGGCGAATATTAGGAGTGCAACTACAACTTCAAGAAGCAGAATTTGTTGGTGTTTCCGTCCAAGCAGAAGTTGCCCTAGAGCCAGCATATAATAATCCCCTTGCCCGACAAGAAATTGTCCAGAACATGCGAGTGGCTCTGTATAAATATCTCAATCCCCTCACAGGTGGGATTGATGGTAACGGTTGGGCTTTTGGCAGACCAGTCTACACATCAGATATTATTGCCCTATTGCAAAAAATGCCAGGTGTGTATTATCTCGGAACAGTGTTGTTGTTTACAATACGCGAGCAAGATGGTAGATGGACTCGTCAACCTTCACCAGAACAAGTGATAGACCCCGGTACATTAGGTTTAATTTGTTCCTGGGCAGATAATCGCATCCGTTCCAGCCATGTAATTAATATCATCCAATAGAGACGCGATATATCGCGTCTCTACATTCCTAACTCCTAACTTCTTCTCGTCATGGTTCAAATTCGCTCTATCCCTACAATTAGCCTACAACTAACCCCGATGCGAATTCCCGAAGCAGTTCCCTCGACAGGTTTTTCATTTGCTAACCAAGAAAATATCGATGAAATTAGCGGTACTGGATTACTCCTGCATCCTGGGGAACCCAGCGAGTTAGTGGTGCAAATCAAAAACTTGACCCAACGCAACTTACAGTTGGAATTGATGGTGGAAGGTGATTTCCCCAGCGAATGGTGTTGGATAGGTGGTACAGAAGGTAGAGAAATTCGACCGGGAGGGCAAATTGATGCCGTACTTTACTTTCAAATTCCCAATACATACTTTGAAAATCAAGACGCGATCGCACCAGAAAAACAAGAACAATTGCGGCTCAATTTTACCAACTGTCAAGTAGTTGCATGTATAGATAGAGGGAGCGATCGCGAACATATCCAAGAAGCAGATTTTAATTTATATATACGTCCTTGGTCTGCGTACATGGATTTTTTGCCAGTTTTGTATCGGGAAGTGGACTTTATCGGTCGCTTTATGAAGATATTTGAACAGGCTTACCAACCAGTAATAGACAGCTATGCAATTATGTGGGCAAATCTCGACCCTTTAACAGCACCACGGGCTTTATTACCATTTTAGCCCATTGGGTAGGATGGCCCGTAGAATCTATTTGGAATTTACCCCAACAACGCCGCTTAATTCGTCGTGCAGTAGAAATATACCGTTGGCGAGGTACTCGTAAAGGTTTACGTCTTTACTTACATTTATATACAGGCTTACCTTTAGATGAAAACTTGCCAAATGAAGCTGATAAACATATTAGTATTACAGAACCATTTGGTGAAAATTTTGTGATTGGAGATGCACAAATAGGAGAAGTAGTATTAGGAGGAGGACAAGCTTTTCATTTTGTCGTTCGCTTGCGTCCAGAGCGAATAAATAGTATTAGCGAACAATTAGTTAGGCGTATTATCGACCAGGAAAAACCTGCGTTTTGCACCTACCAATTATTTATAGATAATCCGATGTAGATATGCGATATATCGCGTCTCTACACAAAAATAAAATATATACCAAAATTATTAAAAAACCTAAAATCTAAAAGCTAAAATCCCCATGTCTCACCCTTTCCCCACACCACCAATTACTCCTTTTGAACGACTTCAAGCTGCCGATGGACTATTAATAAATGCAATTCGCTGGCGTAAAGCACATGACTATCATCGTTTGCGACAAAATGTCCACTATCAATCCTTAAATCAACCAGGTATTGTCTGCGGTTTGGGGGTAAGAATTATACCCGCACCCAGAAACATAGAAGGTCAATTTAGAGATAATCGTTGGGTACAAATTCAACCAGGAATTGCCATAGATTTATTAGGTAATTTAATCGTCGTTCCTGAAGTTTTTCCCTTCCGAATTGCCACAGAAGTACGCGGTGCAGATGCCGTACTTGTATACTTAGTTGCTAGTTATGTAGACCCCAACGAATTACGGCGTTCCTCCCAAAAAGATATTGTTCAAGAAACATTTCGCATTGATGAAAAAAGCACCTTACCAACTAGCTCAGAAATAGAACTTTGCCGGGTACTTTTACAACCAGGAGAGGTGACTGTTACTCCACCTCTCGATGTTTTTTTTCCAGGTTATAACAACATAGATTTACGTTACCGAGTTCAAGCCCAATCCCGACCTCAAGCACTTGTTCGCATGGCACAGGTAAATAATAATGATAAAGAATGTGCCCGCAATTTTTTCAATCTTTCTTACTTGTTACAATCTGTAGAATCCCTATATCCATCATTGCGTGGGACTGAAGAAGTAGGTCAAGCTACTTGGAGCGAAAATCTTCAAGAATACGACATACTTTATTTAACAGGGAAACAAGCCTTAACTCTCAATGGCAATGAATTTGAAAACCTCAAAAATTATTTAAATTTAGGTGGAGTTTTATTAGTAGATGCTCCTTTAGATGCAACCCCGCTAATTGAAAGCATCAACGCTTTAGCCCAGCAATTAGAATCACCTTTGCGAGCATTGGAAGAGCAACGACGCGACCATCCTTTAAGGACAAAACCATTTTTATTTGCAGCTTTGCCAATTGTTAATCAACAACCAATTCAGATATTAACAGGCGGAGGAATTATTTTAGTTATGGGCAATATTGGCTCTATTTGGGGATTGGATAGTAAATTAAGCTTACCTCGATTAACTATTCGCACAGCACAGGAATTAGGAATTAATATTTTGCTATATGCTTGGAAGCGCAGACAATTTATTGGTTTGCAACAGGAAGATATTTCGGGACAGTGGTAAGAGGATACGCGATCGCATTTCCCCACCATAACAAGCGATAGGCACTCGCTGGCTATACTTCGCTCTTGACCAAGTTCAACAGCTTACCCTGAACAGATTCCAAAATAAAATCTCGGATGTAATTACTGGCATTGAGAATTTCTAAGCCAATCAACTCTCCATCTGCATTCAGTTCAGCAGTGACATTTGGGCTAATTTCAATACTTGCTGATTCAGGCTCTTCGGAGATTAGCAGATGAAGAATATCCTCTTCTTTGAAGTAGTTCATTTGTGGCAATTGTTGCTTGATATCAGACATTTGTGATAAACCGTCCAGTTTTTAGACGGAATCGAATTTGTTGTCGAGTTGTGGCATGAATTGTAATTGGTGTAATCGTGTTTTCACTTTGTTCGTAGGGAATTAAAACTAGTTGTTCACCATGGTTTCCAACTACAATCGCCCGATCTGTTTCTACATCATAATATCGTTCGCTGGAAAAGCGTAAGATATTTTCAATCAGATCGAGATCAAAACCTCTTAGAGTTGCACGGTAACGAAGATAGGATGTCCAGATAATCTCAGGCATTGGTTCATGATTAGCGGTTGTTGTTAGCTACTATTATTCCTGCGATTGCATTTCCAAATATCCAAAAACGCGATTGCATCCTCCAAATACCCAAAAACCCCAAATCGCAAAACATGCGATCGCCAAATCTCCAATCCCCCAAAAAGCGATCGCATTTGGTTTTTGAGTGTTTTCAGTATTGGATTAAGTAGGTGGACGCTAAAAAACACAACTAGATTAAGAAATGTAAATAGCTTAAAAGTTTGATTTTACAAGGATTTCGGGTGCTTTACAGAAGTTTACATAGTTCAGTTTAATTGTGCCTACCTACTTAACCCAACTTATGAAGATTGACGCTGACATTCCTGCCATTCGATTTCTCCATCTTCCTCAAGTTCAGCCGAAACTACCTGCTGCTTTTCAACATCGAAAAGCCAATAAATGCTGCGATGGGGGTTGATTGAAACTTCAATAAAAAGAAGTTTAGCATTGACCCATTTAGCTTTCATAGGGCGATATTTAAGTGATTCAATATTCACCTTAAGACTGTAACTTTTGTCTGCAAAAATATTCACAGAATTGGGTTCGTCTCGATCGCTCATCGCAAAATAGTAGTTCCCCGACTCAGATGTTTCCTTTTTTGCGAGAGTCCCAGTTGTATTATTATTTTTAGCAACGACGAGTGAGTTTTTCAAGTCTCCATCATAAGCTGTAACAAAGATTGGTTGTGGTGCTTTCTGGTTACGTAATTTAGCGCATGAGTCTTTGGATGTTTGAGCTATGGATGATGTGGATGCAAGTATTATAGTTAATACTGCGGTGATGAGTAATTGAGATTGGTTCGAGTTTTTCATCTTAAGTTAGCAGGTGTAGTTAGAATTACCATAACGCGATCGCATTCCCCCAACTTCCACAAAGCGATCGCAAAAATTTTGTATAGTTACATGAAAGTTTAGAATCAAGTTATCGAGACACCATAAAATGCCACTTACATTTATGATCTAGGATAAATATAAACAAAATTTCAGAAGATGAAAGTTTTAAAGTTAGCAACAATTATTGATGCGTCAGGAAATTTACGCCTTGATATACCAACAGAATTAGCATCTGGCGCTGTTGATGTAGTTATTGTCTTAAACCCAAGCATCTCAGATACTTCTCAGACAAAATCCTACAATTTTTCCGATTTGGCAGGACGTTTAAGCTGGGAGGGTGATGCAGTCGCTACCCAGAGGATGTTGCGGGATGAGTGGTAAACGGTATGTACTTGACACAAATGCCATTGTCACCTTCAATACCTTCGCCAGATTTCTGAGTGATGACGTAGTATCAAAGCTTGTAGGAGCAAGGTTTTTTCGTATGAGTGAAATAGCCTTTATAAATTCCAGATAACTTAAAAACCACGTCCGGTATTCCCGCACAGTATTTTTACATTGTAAACCCTGATATATAAGGACTCTGGAGTTGCAGCCTAACAGATAAAACCGATATTTGTTTTAGCTGAAAACCTTGACGGCAAAAACCTTTTTGCCATTCATACTTTTGGCGAAGGTATTGCACCTTATTAAAAGGTTCTACAAAGTTAGTTACATTATTACAAAATGCCGACTGGGTAGGAATTTCCATCATTAGCCAAATTGAATTTCTGGCATTTTCTGGCTTGACCATGCACTAAATCATCTGTGACATCTAAATCTATTATTATCTGTCTTGGTGGCTTCTGATGTGAATCTAAAAATAGCTCTACCAAAAGTGTTTCTATTGCTGATTCATCTAATTCTATCCGGTGATATCTACTATTTTCTCTTGAATCTATATCTTCTGGACAATGTTCCAGACGATTCAAGGTACTTTTTCCTGCTAATTTTACCTTGCCTTCTTCTGAGTTTATTCCCGTTGCGACTGAAAGTGCAAATATTGGGTCTTTACGTAATATTTCATGGTCGTTTATGTCCTCATACCCCATGATTAAGCCGTAAATTCTTTGTGTGACTAAATTATGAACTGGGTATACAACTTTATTCGGTTTTCGGTAATCTTTGAAACATGCTGCAAATCTTGATGTTATTTTTTTCTTTCTGTCTAATTCCGCAATTAATGTTAATCCTGCATCCGATGTTACTGGCTCACCCTGGAAATTAACTACTAATGGACACGATTTGTCTTGTCCAAATACGAACTGTTCCGATATACAATGATTCTTGTCTGGGGTCATACTTCAAGCTGCTGTAATTGTTTTGCAATATACATTTTGGCAGTTTTTGACCCCTCTTCTTTCAATCTTGGTGAGAAATGCGGGCATACTATTCTCACCCAAAACACTAGAACGCAAAGACTGCCAATATTCTGGTGTTACTTCTTGTCCTGGAGAATTAATACCTTCGAGCAAAAGAGCTTCCAACTTATCTTGAGCCTTGCGTTTTTGGTCTTGATGCACTAAGTCTAAAAAATATTCACCAATGCTGCTATAAGCACCAGTCATTACTTGTGCCTCAACGTAAACGCGCACATCATCGGGTATATCAATGTCGATATTCATTGGGCTTTAAGCATAACGAACGCTAACTATTTTAACTTATTTAATTTACACAACCATAAAAAGCGATAACTACGTTAAGCTGCGCGATCGCACTCTCACAAAACTCCCCAAAAAGCGATCGCGCTAAACCGATTGAAATCCATTATGATGGAGCCAAACCGTTATTGAGAAATCAGCTATGGTTACGGAATTAATGGTACAGCCTTCCTCATGGGTCGAAACGGGTATCACTGTGGAAACGGTGAGAGGTTTAAAGCTATTTAAATTTACGGATGAGCTACAGGAACGTCTTGAGGAACTGGTTGAACTGTACAAGCAGGATCGGCTTACGAGTGAGCAAGAGGCAGAGCTAAATGGCTTGACAGAATTGGATCGGATTTTTACTTTGCTAAATGCTCGTACGATCGCTGACTCATGACGATAAATGCTACAACTCGTCAGCTTGTGCGCCAGCGAGCAAATTTTTTGTGCGAGTATTGTCATTCATCTGAAGAGGGCAGTACAACTCGATTTACGATCGATCACCGTCAGCCGCGATCGCTAGCTGGCTCTGATGATTTGAATAATTTAGTTTTGGCGTGCCATCGCTGTAATATGCGGCGTTACAATTTTACGACTGCGGTCGATCCTCAAACAGATGAGGTTGTGCCATTGTTTAATCCTAGAACGCAAGTTTGGTTTGAGCATTTTTCGTGGTCTGCGGATGGGCTAAGGGTTGTGGGATTAACGGCAATTGGTCGAGCAACCTGTAAGCGGTTGGATGTGAATGATGATGAACACGATGATGGCTCAATCATCAAAGCGCGACGTTTGTGGCTGCGAGGGGGATGGCATCCGCCTGCAACATATCCAATTTTGCAGGAATAGCGATCGCATTCCTTCCCTAAACCGCCAAAACAAGCGTAGCCGTAAGGCTTGTCGTTAGCAGTCATAGACGGAAGAAGGCGCATTACGTTACCGCAAATGCACCCTACAAGATCGACTCCCGCACCCCGTACCGAAAATTACCGCATAGGATGGTGCGTTACATTTCATTAACGCACTCTACAAGATCGGCGATCGCACTCACTTCTGAGTATCTTTATCCTGGATGCCTAAGATATTGAGAGCTTTGTCAGTAAGA
The DNA here is from genome assembly GCA_012034595.1 of Calothrix sp. CSU_2_0. Taxonomy (GTDB): domain Bacteria; phylum Cyanobacteriota; class Cyanobacteriia; order Cyanobacteriales; family Nostocaceae; genus Brunnivagina. The sequence continues at coordinate 33,677 of JAAUPE010000059.1, forward strand.
TTAAACTTTTTATCATCAGTTAACGCATCTATGACCCATCCCACCCCAGGTGCTACAACTTTAAGAGCAGTGAGAGCTGGATCTTCAGTCTTTATGTCGAACGAAACTGGTCCAACATCTGCGCCAAAACCAATCTCTTTTCGACCATCTTTATCTTGATCGCCCCAGTGACCACGAGCAGAATATCCCATTCCTTCACCATATCCTAAGCGAAATTGCTCATCATTTACCTCAGATGCTGAAACATCACCTAAGACACAGTTGATAACTCTATAACCAGCATTGAATTAAAATTTATTAAGATAACTTTAATTGGTATTCTCACAGGAATCTAACCAGGCGATGCATCAGGAAATTCTCTCAAGTATCTTAAAAGCTTCAAAATTTACCTTGCATGAGCAACATTGCCCTAAACTGTTCTTGGGCTTCTGGGTTAGATGTTAAGCTGAAACCTGCACCGAATTGACTTTTAGAATCTTGCTGCGATGCAATATCTCCCAACATTTTACCTGCATCGGTGGCTTTAGTTATGTTGTCACTTTGAGCGCGATAAAAATCTAATGGGTTATCCATTGCTCCAGGTAAACCAGAACCTATCCCACGCAAGCCTTTTTCACCACCGATAACAGTTTGGCTAAGGGTATCAGGCATTGGGAGTAGAGGAATACCATAGCCAAGATTAACGCCAAAACTACCATTTTGATTATAGTTCGCGCCGAAATTGAACTGATTGTAAGAACCTCCTAAAGATAAATTTCCAGATGCAGGATTTACATCTAGTTGCGCTGAAAAGTCCCCAGATTTTGCGTCAGCAAAGATATTTCCACCGTAGTTGTAACCCAGTCCAACACCAAAATTTCCTGGCTGATATCCAAGTTTTGCTGTACCTGTGTCTGCTGTGAGGTTAAACTGACCCAACGATGCTTTAACCTTTGGTGGTAGAAGGTCAACATCTACATGAGGTTGTTTATCATCTTCAGGTTCGCGCTGTATTAATGTGTCTAATTTTCGTTGAACCAGAGGTAATGGTTGTATTTCTGCTTGCTCGTAAAAATCCTCTGGTTGATTTATTGTGGGTTTTGCTGGGTGATGTAGCGAAATTTTGCTGATATCGTGGCTTTGAGGAGATGCAGACGAGGGTGAACCAAAACTTCCGTACAGTTTTTTGTACAAGGTTTGGCTGCGTGTAGCTGGAAGTTGCTGCGTTTTGACGTTGAATTTTTATGCGATCACTCATCTTTATTAATTTTCCATACTTGTTATTGATATCACTCTCTAGCACAGGCTAATTTAGGACTTACGTAAAGAAACCCGCATTCTCCAAAACTGTATTCGTGGTGCTAATTGTAGATAAGTGTAGCTATATAGTAATCTCATAGTGTAATTTTCGCAGCTTGCTAAGTTTCGGTAATTACTTACTTAAGTTGAAATTTCTACGGTTTTAACAAAAGGTCTTCAACATGGGTAAAAATCGCAGTCACATATGCAACCAAAGCAGTTACACCCTCTTGTTGCAGAAGTGGATCTAGAGATGCTAATGCTTGTTCGCGTTCCTTGAGAGCAGCCCAAATGATAAAATCGCGCGTATTAATACTGTCCAGTATGTTAAGAATTTGGAACTCATAAGCTGCTATTTGTCCGCTATTGACCAGAAATTGTAATTTTTCTCTTTGCTCGTGAGCGACATTACAACCATAAATAACAGGTAGGGTAATTTTACCTTGAGCTAAATCAGTTAATCCTGAAGTTTCCCAAGTACCTTCAAAGTCGTCAAATAGCTGCAACGCTAAACCCAGGTGATACCCGTAACCGCTACAAGCCTCTACAAGGCTGGTATCATTAGTGCCACAAAGCGCCCCCGCAGCACAAGCCCAAGCAAAAGCGCTTGCATTTTTACCTTCAATTGTTTGCCAGTAGTCTTCAACGCTGCGAGTTTCGCCACGTAAATCTTTATCTTGTCCAGATGATAATTGCAAACCCGTTTGAATCAGCTTTCGACTAATAATACAGTAAAGTTCCGACGACCAATCGGCTTTAGCAAGTAGCTCATAGCACATAGTATAAACAGCAGTACCAAAATTAAGCGCTCTGGGTAAGCCTACTTTAGCCCATAATCCTTCCGGGCGGTCTTGGTCTTGAACGTCATCCAAAATTCGCATTGCCAAACAGAGCATTTCCCAAGCAGCAGCAACGGGAATAGCTTGTTTGGGATTACCGCCAACTGCGACACAACAGGCTAAGGGTAAAGTAGCCAAAGAACCGAGGGGTTCGTCTGTTGTTGCGGTTAAAAGCAATTGTAATTCTGGCCAATAGGGCGGTATGTGCTGGCGAATATAACTGCGTACATCTGGTAGTAGCACCTGAAATTGCTTCAAGTAAAGCAGCTTATTATCCTGAGTCAAACTTACATTAGCCATATTGCTAGTTTAAACACCTGTATTATTCGCCTGTATCCGCATCTGTAGAAGAACTCGATTGACTGCATTCATTTGGGTTATCGAGGACAGAGCCTCCCTCTACGCTACAAGCGCCGTCATGACAGAATTCAGTGGGACTATAACGCACATCAATTTTTTTGCTTGCTTCATCTCTGCTAGCTGCTTGAATGGTCATAAATGAACCTTGCCTCGTGACAAAGCAATAGGGGTTTTGCTGCTCTCTTCCCATTGCTCGCACCTGCTGTATTGGTGAGACTTGGCTGATTTCAATAGAATTTCCAGGCTCTCGCAAACCAGACCGATACTTCTCTAATGTCTGATTATCATTTCCTGAACGAAACACTTGTAGTTCCTGTTTATACTGAGGAACATCGCTTGCGCCAGTAGCAAATACTGCTTGCAGGTAATTCGGTACACCACTAGTTTGTACCGCTATAGATTCTGGTTTTTCTTCTTGCTCACAAGCAGCGCATTTTCTTTGCACCCCTCCACTCTGCTGCACTACATGAGTTAGTTCATGAGCGGTTAATTCATCATTACCAGGAGCTTTCCCGGAGCCATAGTAAATATCGCTACCATAAGTAAAAGCTTGTGCTCCCAATGACCTGTTCATTTGTACAGATACACTGTCAGTATGAACCTTTACATTGCTAAAATTATTGCCAAAACGTGGCTCCATAAAGGTTTGAACACTTGCTGGTAAAGGACTACCACTACCCCTAGTAGCATTTAGTTGACTTTCTATATCACCGCTAATTTCAGAACTATTATCTGCTGCTTGTCGCTGTAATAGTTTTGGATATAGAGAATCGTCTCCCACTGTCTGGATTGGTTCAGGGGCGAAGGGTAGTGTCATCATCATGACCTGTTGTGCTACCGCATCTGCTTCCTGTTCATATATATCACCTGGTTGACTAATAGAAAGTCTTGTTTGCGGACGCAATGATATCCGGCTAATATTATGACTTGGAAACGCAGAGGATGAAGACAAACCAAAATCCTGTGTTGATTTTTGTGCGAGGGATGGTTGAGTATAAGTCGGTGTTACTGCTTTTTTACGCTGAATTTTTGTGCGATCGCTCATTCCACCTAATCCCCTTTTTACAAAATTTTATAAATAATACCCACAATACAGCTTTTCTCGAAACTGCCATATTCGACTAAAGTCTAATGTTTGCTAGTGCTTATATAAGACTATTAACGTGCTTCGTGAGTATATTGACGATTGCACCTTGTATTGAGAACTTTGAAGCAAGCGATCGCAATTCCCCAAAAACAAAAATGCGATCGCACAAAGCCATCATAAGTTGCCTAGCTGAGAACGGCATTAGTTACTTTCAATTATTCGCAGCAAGAAGTTTGCGGACACCAGGAGAACGAAACCCTAGAATAATGTCTTTGCGGTCAACCCCACGCTGAATTAGTTCTTGATCGATAAAAATCTCAGTGCTGTTGTGCTGAATCCAAATTTGACCCTCGATAATATCTAGCTGCATTGCACATCCATAAATACGGTATTCGTTTCGCCATTCGTTATGCATGACTAAATAGCGATCGCGCATTGGATCGAAAATTAATTGCGCTTGCACATCATTAGTGGCAAATTCTTGTAAAAAATCACATACAATTCGGCGATATTCCTCTATTCGATCCATTGTTCTATAACCTCCCGAACGGGATTATAAGTAATTAATCGGTCTTTTGACATACGGAACTATCGCTTTTTGGTCATTGGTAGATCGTAAAAATCCTTGAAACGACCTTTTAGGTCTATATTATCTCACGCTTTCCCTCCAATTTCCGCCTTCGTCAACCGCTTCTCCAACGGGAGCATTCACCCTAAATTTTGCCAGTTCAAGGGGCAGACGATGAGATATAATTTGAATATTTATGTCAAAGTCATCAAAAAATGCCACATGCCAACGATTAAGACAAAAATTTCTGAGGGTGGCAGAGTTGTAATCCCATCTGAAGTATCGCAAACAACTGGGATTAGAAGTAGGTGACGAAGTTATGATTCAACTGGTGGATGGGGAAATGAGAATTTTTACACTGGAACAAGCCGTTAAACGATCGCAACAAATAGTACGTCGGTATATTCCCGAAGGGCGATCGCTTAGTGACGAACTACTGGAAGAACGCCGTCAGGAGAATTTGAGTAAGTAATTATGTTTTGGATACTTCTGCTATCTTGGCACTAATATTCTCTCACACCCATCCCCCAATTTCCGCCTCCGTCAACGGCTTCTCTAACTTGCTATACTCGCTTTGAGCGGCTCTTAACAAGTGTTTCATCTGCACAGCTTCCCCCGCATCCGCAGCCAAAAATGCCGCATTTAGGGCAATATTACGAATATTACCCCCTGCTACACTTAGTCGTGCCAGTTGAACTGCATCCAAATCTTGAGTTGGGGTATCCGATGGAAAAATCCGTCGCCAAATTTCGGCACGTTGCACGGCATCGGGGAAGGGAAATTGCACCACAAACCTGATTCTTCGCATAAATGCTGTATCGATCGCACTCTTCAAATTAGTTGTCAAAATCGCCAATCCTGGGTAACATTCCATCCTTTGTAATAGATAGCTGACTTCGATATTTGCATATCTATCCCTTGCGTCTTTGACTTCGCTACGTTTGCCAAACAAAGCATCAGCTTCATCGAACAGCAAAATTACCCCACCCTGCTCGGCAGCATCAAATACTTGTCGTAAATTTTTCTCTGTTTCCCCAATATATTTACTGACTACCGATGATAAATCAATACGATATAAATCTAGTTTTAATGTATTTGCTAATACCTCTGCTGCTAAGGTTTTACCCGTACCACTTGCCCCAGCAAACAAAGCGCTAATTCCCAAACCACGCGCACTTTTGCCACCAAATCCCCAGGTTTCGTAGACTTTTCCGCGTTGGCGAACATGGGCTGCAACATCAATTAAAATTTGTTTCTGTGTTTCAGGCAATACCAAATCTTCCCAGCTTGCTCCCGGTTCGATGCGTTGTGCTAATTCATCCAAACGAGGACGAGCTTGGACTCGACAAGCATCCCAAAGGATTTGGGAGAGGGGA
>JAAUPE010000243.1 GCA_012034595.1 Calothrix sp. CSU_2_0
TTCGTATTCTAATTATATATCTATTGATGTCTCCAAATTATTTTAATATTTAGAAACAATAAAAAGCCGCGCTAGAAGCGCAGGGTTTTAAACCCATTTTTCTGATAAATAGTTCCAGGATTTACGCACTATACAAACGAATTATCTCCTGCATCAATGTAAATTAAGTTGTTTCAGGCTTTGATAAACCCATACCATCAAAAATCCCCACTCCTGGCTCTACCAGAAATGGGGATAATCAATACTTAGGTGTAATTAGCTACTTACTTATTGCTAGTTCATAACTCCAGAATGGAGAATTACTTACTTTCTGTAAAGTCAGCATCAATCACATCATCGCCACTGCCCGAACTGGAAGTATCACCACCACCAGCAGAACCAGCATCAGTACCAACATCAGGGTTAGCACCTTCAGCACCACCTTGTTGTTGATAGAGGTTGCTACCCACAGCAAACAATGCTTGTTGCAACTCAGGCATTACCCGCTTGATTTGCTCATCATCTTCCTTCGCAACAGCTTCCCTGATTTCCTTAACCAAACCTTCGACTTTGGTTTTATCAGCTTCAGGTACTTTATCACCAAGTTCTTGAATTTGCTTCTCAGCTTGGTAAGCTAACGAATCAGCTTGGTTCTTGCGATCGATTTTCTCACGACGTTCTTTGTCATTCGATGCATTTTGTTCGGCATCCCGTACCATGCGCTCAACATCACCTTTATCGAGGGTGGAAGCACCAGTAATGCTAATCGACTGTTCCTTACCAGTACCCTTATCCTTCGCGGTGACATTCAAGATACCGTTAGCATCGATATCGAATACAACTTCGATTTGGGGTACACCACGAGGAGCAGGAGGAATACCATCAAGACGGAAAGTTCCCAGACTCTTGTTATCCCCGGACATTTCCCGTTCACCTTGGAGAACGTGAATTTCCACGTTGGTTTGTCCATCAACCGCAGTCGAGAATACTTCCGACTTTTTGGTGGGAATAGTAGTGTTACGAGGAATAATCTTGGTCATAACACCACCCAAGGTTTCTACACCCAAAGATAGCGGTGTGACATCAAGCAACAAGATACCCGTAACATCACCCTGCAATACACCTGCTTGAATTGCTGCACCAACAGCCACAACTTCGTCAGGGTTTACAGTTTGGTTCGGCTCTTTACCAAGGGTACGTTTAACAATCTCTTGAACTGCGGGAATCCGGGTAGAACCACCCACCAAGACAACTTCATCGATCGCAGTTTTATCTACTTTCGCATCCCGTAGCGCATTCTCAACAGGTACGCGGCAACGGTCAATTAAATCTGAACAAAGTTCTTCAAACTTCCCACGGGTTAAAGTGGTGTCGAGGTGCTTGGGACCATCTTGAGTTGCAGTGATAAAAGGTAGGTTGATTTCCGCTTGGGTAACGCTGGAAAGTTCAATTTTTGCCTTTTCTGCCGCTTCAGTTAGACGTTGCAGTGCTTGTCTGTCTTTGCGGAGTTCAATACCTTCAGCTTTTTTAAATTCATCTGCAAGGTAGTCAACGATTTTTTTATCAAAGTCGTCACCACCAAGGTGAGTATCACCGGAGGTTGCTAATACTTCAAATACACCGTCACCTACTTCCAAAACTGATACGTCGAAAGTACCACCACCAAGGTCAAATACCAGGATAGTTTCGTTACTCTTTTTATCAAAACCATAAGCCAAAGAAGCGGCTGTCGGTTCGTTGATAATCCGGAGAACTTCGATACCTGCAATTTTACCTGCGTCCTTGGTTGCTTGACGTTGGGAATCGTTAAAGTAAGCAGGAACGGTAATTACTGCTTGAGTAACATTTTCACCAAGATATTTACTTGCATCTTCAACTAACTTGCGGAGAACCTTTGCAGAAATCTCTTCCGGAGCAAAATCTTTGCCTGCTTGAGGACAAGCTACTTTGACATTACCACCGCTTTGTAAGACTTTATATGATACTTCTGTCGCTTCATTAGTCACTTCTTCGTGACGACGACCAATAAAACGTTTTACCGAATAAAAAGTATTTTCCGGGTTCATTACCGCTTGGCGTTTTGCGATTTGACCCACTAAAGTATCGCCGTTTTTCGCAAATGCAACTACCGATGGAGTTGTCCGAAAACCTTCTGCGTTAGCAATAACCGTGGGTTTACCACCTTCCATGACTGCCACACAGGAGTTAGTTGTTCCTAAGTCTATTCCAACTGCTTTTGCCATTGTAGGTGCTGGCTCCGTATATAACTACAAAAAATTGGGTGTAATAAGGGTAATAAATTTGAACTAACTGGGTTTTGAGGCAGCCAGTTCAGCAAGATAACCTTTGGTTTTGGCTTTTTAAGGGTGGAAACCCATAACTATGCTGATATATATACTGAAGCTGTTACAGCCTGTTGATGAAGGGTGGTTTCCCGAACAATATTGGACGGTTACACTTTTTTTCTTCATCTGCTGTCTCATCGCCTCGTAATTTCATTTGTCTACTTCGTCTAATGTATGGGAAATAATACTGTAAGTAATTCGCGTGAACCGTAATTTTAGGGTGGTGTTTGCCGACAAAATAAAGGAATGGGCAGTGGGGAATTAGAAAAAGATAATTTTTTGCTAGATAATTGCGTTATCTTTGTCGCTAAAGAAAAGTATATAAAATAAAATTTTGCAAATATTTCATGATTTATCTCTCAGTAAAATTGTCCGATCGCCAGCTTATAAATTTTCGATTCGCAGTTGAGAAATAAAAAACTATGTTTGGATTGAGTGATTTACAGCAAACACGGGTTTAACTTTTGAACAGATTCGTCAAAAATTATAAAAACAGCCTCCGAATTCAAGATTAATAATAAAATCCTTTATATTTTTCCCATGTTGCAATTATCTTCCCATCTCAAAGCAAAGCTTTCCACACCTCTAAAAATCGGCAACCTTGAAGTCAATAGTCGAGTTCTCCAGTCTCCGCTTTCTGGTGTCACCGATTTGGTATTTAGACGTTTGGTTCGTCGCTATGCACCCGATTCAATGCTTTATACCGAAATGGTTCATGCATCCCAATTGCAGCACGTTAAAAAGCTGCCAAAAATAATGGAGGTTGACCCAAATGAAAGCCCTATTAGTATTCAATTATTTGATTGCCGATCGCAATTTCTGGTGGAAGCTGCACAAAGGGCTGTGGCGGAGGGTGCTGATACTGTTGATATTAATATGGGTTGTCCGGTAAATAAAATCACTCGCAAGGGTGGTGGTTCTTCGTTATTGCGACAACCGGAGCTAGCTGAGGAAATTGTGCGGGAGGTGGTTAAGTCGGTTGATGTACCGATTTCAGTAAAAACTCGGATTGGTTGGGATGATGACGAAATTACGATACTTGATTTTGCCAAGCGGATGCAGGATGCTGGGGCAAAAATGATTACTGTGCATGGACGGACTCGTGCCCAAGGTTACACGGGAAATGCTCGTTGGGAATGGATTGGCAAGGTCAAGGAAGCTTTGGAAATTCCTGTAATTGGGAATGGGGATATTTTTTCGGTTGAGTCTGCTGTGCGCTGTCTAGAAGTAACTGGTGCGGATGGGGTGATGTGTTCGCGGGGAACTTTGGGTTATCCGTTTTTGGTGGGTGAGGTCGATTATTTTTTGAAGACAGGGGAAGTATTAGCACCTGCAACACCGATAGAAAGATTGGAATGTGCTAAAGAGCATTTGCAAGGTTTGGCAGAATACAAGGGGCAAAGGGGTATTTATCAAGCACGTAAGCATCTGGCTTGGTATGCGAAGGGTTTTGTTGGAGCTTCTGAGTTGCGGGGTGAGTTGAATTTGGTTATGACAGCACAGCAAGGTGTGGATTTGTTGGATAGGGCGATCGCGCAATTAGCATCTGGGTATGAGGTGATTCAGGAGAGACAAATTGCGATCGCATAATTCAGAGTAGTTATTTACATTCAAATTTATATTTTGATTCAGCAACACCGCGATTTTTCTATTGTATTTGGATAATCTCTACCGATGCTATACAGGTATGCTAAAAACAGAAACTTAAACTCCTTATTTTTTGGTTTATCATGCAAGATTATTCAGAATTGGAATGGCTTTCTTGGTTGGTGACTGGCGAAAATTTAATTATTGCTTGTTGTTATTTAGCTATTAGTAGTGGTATTGGTTACGGAATTTGGCGCAATCGACAAGCTGGAATCGATCCGCTTGTGGTTGCAGTTGCTTGTATTTTTTTTAGTTGTGCTATTGGTCATGGTATGCACGGTGTGAGTATGATCGGGTTGCCTAATGCAGTTCTCTGGCAAGCTGTAGCAGACTTTGCTACGGTTATTATTGCCTTGCGTTTTTTGAGCTTTTACAGAAGCTTTGATTTATTGGCTTGTTTCAGTCAAATTTTTGCTTCCAAGCTGGAATTAGAGAACAAAAATCAGGTATTAGAAACGGCAATGAGTGAACTCAAGCGAGCTCAAAACCAACTAGTTCAACAAGAAAAAATGTCTAGCTTGGGACAATTAGTAGCAGGAGTTGCCCATGAAATCAATAACCCAGCTAATTTTATCCATGCCAACCTAGTTCATCTCCAAGACTATACTCAAAATCTTCTAAACTTTGTGCAACTTTACCAAAAACACTATTCTAATCCCATTGCTGAAATTCAAGCGCAAGCAAAAATCATTGAGTTGGAGTTTTTGCAAGAAGATTTACCCAAAATTATCCAATCGATGAATATAGGCACCGATCGCATTTGCAAGATTGTTCTATCGCTGCGAAATTTTTCGCGTATGGATGAAGCAGAATTGAAAACGGTGGATATTCATGAGGGAATTGAGAGTACACTGCTGCTTTTACAGCATCGTCTCCAAGCGCGATCGGCATATCCAGAAATTGAAATTATCAAAGATTATAATCATCTACCGGAGGTGGAATGCTATCCAGGGCATCTGAATCAAGTATTTATGAATATTCTGACAAATGCAATTGATGCTTTAGAGTTACGCTACGTCAACAATACCCTAGAAGAAGTTGATACTCAAACAATAAATCAGAAAATTGAGAATAAACCTTGTATTACTATTCGCACTTCTAAAGTAGATGCACAATGGGTGAACATTTCCATTGCCGATAATGGTTCTGGGATACCTGAAGACATGCAGCAACGAATATTTGACCCCTTTTTTACAACAAAACCTGTTGGTAAAGGAACTGGCATGGGTATATCTATCAGTTATCAAATCATTACCGAAAAACATGGCGGTAAGTTAAAGTGTTTTTCGATTTTTGGTCAGGGTACGGAGTTAATTATTCAACTTCCAATTCAGCATAAATAACTCGACTATGGGTAAAGATAAAAGTTATTCATAAAATCAAAGTGAGGAAAATTTAATAGGTTTAACCAAAACTTTATTCAAAAATCATTAAGTAACACAATTTACTGTTAATTATTGAAAACTTAGTGAGTCTAATATTAGAAGCTTTAATTAGAGTGTTATGAGTATCGACGAACTTGTATTAAGATATGAATCCGGTGAAAGAAACTTTAAAGGCGTAAATCTCAGTGGAAGTTATCTCAATGGGATAGATTTGAGTGGGGCAAATCTCCGTGGAGCCTCAATTTGTGAAGCTGATTTGAGTCAAGCAATTTTAGTCGGTGCTGATTTAACTGAAGCATCTTTAGTGGGAGCAAATCTTTGTGGTGCAAATTTGAGCGATGCAAATTTAAGTGGTGCAAAATTATATGAAGCGAAACTTAATGGTGCGTTACTCAAAGGTGCAAAGTTAAAAATGGCAGATTTGATTAATGCAGATTTTTCTGCTGCTAAGTTGGTGGAAGCAAATCTTTATGGTGCATATACTAATGGTACAAATTGGGATGGTGCGGTGATGCCTGATGGTAATGTTCACCGATATTGATGATTTAATGATTGAATAGCTGGGTTAAATTAGTCTTGTTTGGCTAGTTTAAATAATTGTCTATCGATCTAAAATCAAATCTGACATCGAAGAAACCTGGTGTTTCTCAAGTACCAGGTTTCTTTAATTGTAAACTCTTATATGTTTGAAATTGGTCTATTCTCGACTAATTTGTGACATATAACTGCTTTCAAGGATTGCCATAGAGGAATTGTAAAAATGTGGACTATCATTGCACCAATAATTGCTAATGCTATGAATGTAATTAATTTGATTAGCTCAATATACCAGTTAAAATCTGATGTTAGTGTTGATTTTTGCCATAGTAAAATCAATTGAGTTAATAAAGGCATACAGGGAATCAAATATGCAGGTAGAGTAATTAAAGTTGTAATAAATAAGATTAAACTGATATCAAATATATGCTTTTTCGATAATTCTCTGCTGTACTTGAGAGATTCACCTGCTGTTATATTCTGAAGTGCGATCGCAACATCAGATATGAAGTACTTTGCTATAATCCACATCTGTACTAGGAATGATATTATCAGTTCGATTATAACAAAACTTAAATCTGACCCAAATAAGCTAGCAATTCTAGATATGAAAATACTAAATCCCAATAATTCTAGAGATATATAAAACTGAGCTATCCAAAATCTCCAAAATCCCTTAACCTCCCTTATCGCAATTTGCTTAGTTTCTGTTTGACCGATTAATTCTCCATATGCAAGTCGAGAAATTACAGATTGTAGCCGCAATCCTTTTGCTGAACAAAAGAAACCTAAGAAAATCATGAAAATTGCCATAATTCCCAAAATAATATAGCTAAAACTGCTATTGTTTGCCAATAATGGTGACAGGAAAACGAATAGGAGGAAAATTATAGCTGGTTGGGTTAAAGCCAGTAGTGGCAACCAAAATAAATTCGGTACAAAAAACCAAATGTTTGCTTGTAATGCTGTCCCAATAAATGTCCAAAATCGTGATTTATAAACTTGGAATGCAGAAAATATAACTTCTCCTACATTTAAAGATGTGGCTAGATTTAACTGCGTCATAATTCCTCCATTATCAATTAATAAATTTTAGGTAATGCTCAAATAATCAGAAAATAAATTACTGGAGAATATATTTAATTCATGTCTTTAGTCTGATTTGTTTAAGTCAAATATCTAGCCAAGTTTTAACTCATTAGGTAACTGAGCTTTGTTATTGCCTATATTCTATGCAGAGATAAAAACACCCTTGCATTGTTTAATTAGATTACGTAATTAATCAAGTCGAAAATTATTTGTTCACTTGAAAATTACCTGTATGAAAGCTTTTTAGAAATCATGCGATCGCGTTTAGCGATGTCTCTAATATGACTTATTTAATTTAAGTATTCTAGGTGAGTTTTGGTTCAGTAGCTAACTGAGCTAATACTGAGCTTGAAGATGGTTAATACTATTAGCTACATTTAATCCGCAGTGTCTGCGACTGCGAATCTACATACATCAAAACTGACTCTCACAGAGATATAATCACCAACTGGCAAGTGTTCTTGAATGTAACCTGGTATTTCCTAAACACCAGGTTTTATGATTATATGTAATATTCTCAGGAGATTTTATGGGTGTTATTAACCACCACCACCTCCTCCTC